>RFPG01000170.1 GCA_009926245.1 Sphingobacteriia bacterium
TCAAAGGAATGATACCGTTATCCAACAAGTTGCCGATGGATAGGTAATAGGTGTTCTTTTCGTTACCTCCAGAAATCGCCAAGTTGTTGTTAAAACGAAACCCGGTTTGAAAAAAGCTTTCGGTGTTATTGAAAGATGGAACCGTGCCTTTGGAGCCGGGGCGCATCAAGGAATCCACCGAGGTGATTTTGCCACCGGCATCAAAGCCCAAATCGGAAATTTTGGGACCCCAGGAAAGTGGGGTGGAATTGCCGTTGGCGATGGAGCGGTAGGCACTTCCAATTCCCTGGGAATAAGTGGTTTGGAGTTCAGGGAGTTTGTTCACGTTGGTCATTTCCATGGAGGAATTGAACTCCACTTTGAGGGGCTGGTTAAAGCTGCCCTTTTTGGTGGTAATCAGGACAACACCGTTGGCACCGCGGGTTCCGTAGAGAGCTGCAGCGGCACCGCCTTTGAGGATGGAGATGTCTGCGATGTCGTTGGGGTTGATGTCAATGGCCCTGTTGGACAAGGAAACTCCCTGCCGTAAATCTTCGGTGTTCAGTTGGGAATTATCGATGGGTACTCCGTCCACCACAAACAAGGGCTGGTTGTCATTGGCTGTGAACGAAGCGTTGCCACGAATTTTGATGTAGGAAGCCGCACCGGCCGCACCGCTGGATTGGGTGACTTGCACCCCGGCAGCCTTGGCGGACATTGCCGAAATCAAATTACTTTCCCCCGATTCTTTGAGGTCGCTACCGCTGACACGTTCGACGGAATAACCGATGGAACGTTTTTCGCGATCAATGCCCAAGGCAGAGATCACAACTTCGCCCAATTGGGTGGCATCGCCTTCCATAAGAATTTCCATAACCCCCCCTTGAGCGGTGACCTCGGTGGGCTTCATGCCCAGGTAGGTCAAGCGAAGGGTGGCGCCGTTCCGCGATGGGCGAAAGCTAAAAACTCCGTTGGCGTTGGTGGTCGTGCCATTGGAGGTGCCTTTTTCCATAACGGCTACCCCAGGCAGGGGGGTTCGGTCCTTGGCCGAAAGGACTTTGCCACTGACGGTGGTGTTCTGGGCATGGCCGGTTAGGGCCATCAGAACCACCAAACAGAAGGCATGAAGCAATGTTTTGGTTAACTTCATAAGGTTGGGTTTAAAGGGTTTAACAATTTGATAATACCAAATTAGGCCAATACCCAGGAATTGGACCCCTTCGTTGGCCTTGGTTTTGCACAGGCCTTGTTTTTTCTTGTCCAATATTTTGGAAAAGGCCCTTCATAGGCCCACGGGAGGGGGTCTTCTTGTTTCTTTGTGGGCATGTTGGAAACCGATGTTTGCATAATTGGTGCGGGTCCAGTGGGGCTCTTTGCGGTTTTTGAATTGGGGTTGTTGCGATTGAAGGCCTATGTGATGGATACCCTGCCCGTTGTAGGGGGGCAATTGGCCGAGATTTACCCCAAAAAGCCGATTTATGATATTCCTGGCTACCCTAGCATCCTGGCCGGGGACTTAATTGACCGCCTCATGGAGCAAATCGCTCCTTTTCAGCCTGGCTTTGGTTTGGGCCAGAAAGTTGTGGGGTTGGAGGCCGTTGAAGGAGGGCGTTGGAAGGTTCAAAGCGAAAACGGGGAGGTGGTGCTGGCTGGAGCGGTGGTTATTGCCGGGGGATTGGGGTGTTTTGAACCGAGAAAGCCGGATTTGCCCGGGTTGGCAGCTTTGGAAGGCCGGGGTGTGACCTATATGATTCGGGATCCGGAGGTGTTTCGAGGTCGTCGGGTGGTTTTGGCCGGCGGCGGCGATTCGGCCCTGGATTGGACCCTGCAATTGGCGGAGATCGCAGGGGATTTGACCTTGGTGCATCGGAACAGCAGTTTTCGGGGGGCTCCTGAATCAGCCGCCCGTGTTCAAGCCTTGGCCGACGCCGGCCGACTTCGCTTGCTCACTTCAACGGCCCTGGTTTCCTTGGAAGCCAACGCCGACGGAAATCTATCCTCGGTGACCGTCCAAACCCAGGGACAGCCGGCTTGGAGCTTGGAGGCCGATGATTTGATTCCACTCTACGGCCTGACCCCCCAACTGGGGCCGATCGCCGATTGGGGTTTGGCCTTGGATGCCTCCGCTATTCAAGTCCAAACCGATAATTTTCAAACCTCGGTACCTGGAATTTTTGCGATTGGAGATATCAATACCTATCCCGGTAAACTCAAGTTGATTTTGTCGGGTTTTCACGAGGCGGCCCTGATGGCCCACGGTGCCTATCGGCACATTCACGGTGGGGCCAAACCATCTTTCAAATACACCACCGTTACCGGGGTGAGTGGACTTTAGAACAAGCCGACATGCAAGAGGTTCAGATTACGGTGTTCGATGATTCGGGAACGGCCAAAGAATTGGTTTTTCCGACCGGTATGGGGCTTTCTTTGATGGAGGCCCTGAAATCGGCGGGCTATCCAGTGGAGGCCGTCTGCGGCGGAATGGCCCTGTGTGCCACCTGCCGGGTGGAATGGCAAGAAGGCGCTGTTTCGGAACCCACCGAGGCTGAATTGGACATGCTGGACACCCTGCCGGACCAGCAACCTACCAGCCGATTGGGTTGCCAAATTCGACTGGAATCTCTCACCGATGGCCAAGCCATTCTTCGCTTAAACCCCTCTAAATTCTAAACCAATGTCAGATAATAGCACCATGTTTTCGACCAGCGGAGCCCCCCGCCCGGTGGGGCTTTACCCTCATTCCCGAAAGATGGGGCCTTGGATTTACCTCTCTGGCATAGGGCCCAGGCGTCCGGATACCGAAGCGGCGGCCTTGGATGTGCCTGGTTTGGAATTGGATGCCAGCGGTCGCTACAAGGCGTTTGACTTGGAGGCGCAGATTCGTCAGGTATTTGAGAATGTGCGCTCGGTCCTGGCCCAGCACGGTGCCGGTTTGGAGCATTTGGTCGATGTTACGGTTTTTTTGACGGACATGAAAAGGGATTTCCTCACCTTTAACCGGCTTTATGCAGAAATCATGGGTCCACTGGCCAACAAGCCCTGTCGTACCACCGTGGAGGTGGGCGCTCTACCTACCGAAATTGTAGTGGAGTTAAAATGTGTTGCCTACCTCGAAGAAGGGTAGTCCTTGACAATAGAAAAATCCAGGTCTACAGGGTATTTTTTCAGCGAAGTTTTTGGCCGATGCGGTCGCGGAGGTATTTTTTGAACGAAGACGGTCCGATAATTTGAACATCGTCAATCAATCCTAACACAAATCGACCAATGCCTTGCATGGACCCTACGCGGAGATGCAAAAGCCAAGTCGCCGTCTCGTTGGGTTGGGTAGAAACCGGTTGCAATCGATGAGCATGGGTTGGGAATTCTTCCCTAAACAACTGAGCGCTGAGCGCGCCCAGCGAGAGCTTGATTTCAATGGACTCCGGGCCCAATGGCAGGCCAAAGGGATCCTGCTCGGGACTTTGATGGAGATGCTCGTGTTTCCAGGGCTCGCGGAGGATGCGAACCTCCCCTATGCGGTCCAATTTGAAGGTTTTGATGGCTGATGCGGATGTCGATGGCCAACATATTCGCACACTACTTTTAACTTTACTTTTTAGATTTATGCGTCCGCTAATCGAAGCAGGGCATGTTTATCTTGCACAACCACCACTTTATAAATTGAAGTGGGGTGGCAAAGAGCCAGTGGAGTATGCCTTTAGTGATAAAGAACGCGATGGATTGATCAAAATTGGTATCGAAGCAGGCAAACGCTTACCTAAGGAAGATGGTATTCAACGTTTTAAGGGTTTAGGTGAGATGCCAGCCAAAGAACTATGGGATACCACGATGGATCCAGAACACCGTGTACTTATAAAAGTTACATTAGAAGATGCTGCAGCTGCAGATGGCCTGTTCTCAGTTTTAATGGGCGAAGATGTTGAGCAACGTAGACAATTTATTCAACGTAACG
>RFPG01000018.1 GCA_009926245.1 Sphingobacteriia bacterium
TGGTAATCCACAAAGAATCGCACGTTAATCATGTCGTTGAGGATGTAGTCGGCGCTGGGTTTAATCGAAACCGTTCGCCCGCCCCCGGATGGCTGGGGCTCGACCCCGTCCAAATCCCGCATGATCATATAGTTGTCCCGTATGTTGAGGTCAAACCTCAGGTTGAGGTCGTTTTTGAGCTCGCGCAATTCTCCATTGACCAAGAAGGGAAGGCGGGGGTTGTTCCAGCGATAACCAGCGCCCACGGTCCATTCCCGCAGGGTGTTTTCGTTGAGTCGGTTGTTGACAAGCGTCAAGATCAGGTTCCGCGATGTTTTGTATTCCAAACGAAACGTTAGGTTGTTTTTGAGGGTCGCATCCACTCCTATCAAAGGCGATAGCTGCTCGGCAATTCCGATTTGGGCGATTTGGTATTTGGGATAGAAGTCTTTGGTATTGATGCTATCTCTACGCGACGCAGCCCCATTCGTTTCCTTGTAAATCAGGTTGGTCGAAAAATTACCAACCGAAAACACGGAACGGTACCCGTGACTTATCATGATGTTTTGAAAGCGGTCCTTGAACCATTCAAAGCGGGTGAGTCCGGCGTAATTCACCCGCCAATTGGGCATGGGGATGACGGGGAAATAAGAGGTTGAAACACGGCGAGGGTCTTGACCGGTGTAGGCGGCCAAAAAGGAGGGGATCAAAACGTCGATGGATTTGCGACTGTAGCCATCCGGAAATAAAGAGTCAACGGCTCCGCGTCCCGAAGAATTAGGGTTCATGGCCGCCAACCTTTCGGCGATATCCAATCGACTGTCTTCAAAGCGGCGGAAATTGGCTGAACTAAGGTAATCCGCCTGACCAGGGATGGTCGGAATCCTTTCCAAGGCACCCCGGAGGCTTAGAATAGAAATGCTGAAATCCCCGTTTTCCATGCCGTTAAAGGGGGTTATATCTCCAAAACGATTGGCCCGAAAATTTTGCTGGAAACGCATCACATCGGTTTTGGTAGCTGTTACCGTAATTCTAAACTCTCGGAAAGGTTCTAGCGTGGCCTGCAACTGGGCATTCAGATTTCGGTTCGTGACATAAAGCGCCGTAATGTTCGTATCGGTACTCAGCCAATTTTTGGCGATAATGGTAGGACGAAGATCTCGTTGATCTCCCAATACAAAAGGAAAACCCGGAGCATTTAGACTTGTGTTATTTCCAAGCAAGGTAGGCTCTAGGTTAAAGCCCGGGATCACCGTTCCCTCGGTCAGGCTCAGGTTGGCCGAAACGTTTTTGAGCATGGCCAGCATTTTGATGGTACCCCGCCACAAATTCTTGGAATAATCTTCTTCGGGGACAACGGGTGGTTTGCGGATAGGCGTTCCTTTGGCCTTGGGGTCTTTGGGGTTCGCCTTGGGATCTTTAGCCCCGGTTTTGGGGTCCTTGGTTCCTGGTTTGGAGGGCAAGGGGTCTTTGAGGGATTGATCGGCCAGGACTTTGCGCAAAAAGGCCCAACGATTGTACAGGGTGTTCATGGTGATGTTGAGATTGGCTCGCTGCGTCCTGGAGTTTTGAATCGTATTGCCCAGGTTGCTGGCCGCTAAAGGGGCTGCTAGCCATTCGTAATTAGCTTGGTATTGGAAGGCCAGGTTCACAAAATCCATGAGGGGGAGTTTGTTAATCGGCACTTGGTAATTGGCGTTGAGGGTATGATTAAAGCGGGTGGGTCGTCCGCCGTTGCGCAGGTTTTGGAGGACGGTGTCTCTTTTGGCCTCGGTATCCAACAGCCCAAAGGGTTCGTCGATACGCGCAGCCGCATTGGCATCGTATTCCAGCCGGAGTCCTTGCGTCAAATCATAGCGCATTCCAAAAACCCGGTTCATCAAAAAATTCTTGTTGACCGTGGGTGCAATACCGCGACCCCCTTCGGCATTGTTACGAAGTTGGGTATGCTGAAAGAGGCGGTCTACATCCACCCTAAAATTGAGTGATGTTGGGAGATAATTAAAATTAAAATCCCGAATCAAAGCCAGGGGCTTGGGCTTGAGCCAAGCGACATTCTGGAGAGGGCGAACCGGGGTTGTACGACCGGAATATTGGTATCCTAGGCTGGCTTTGTAGGTTTTGGTGGTATTAAACGCCGTAAAAGGATTGCGTTGAAAGTTCTCAGAATAGGCCAGGGTTAGGTTAAAGTTTTCCAAATCCCACGGCATGGGCATTCCAGCGCCAGTCCGGGTTTTTTGGAGATTGGTAATATTAAAGGCCTTGCGTTGGTTGTAGGTTTCCGCCGCATTGACAATGGAGTCTCTTTGGACGCCTTTTTGGTAATTTTCTAACACATTTTTGAGCAAAACATCGCCATCTAGGGGATTGAATTCCGGGGTGCTAAACGTTTCGCCATAGGCGGCGTAAACTGGAATGCGCATGCCTGATTGGGCTCCAAAGAATTTGCCCAAGTCTAGGTTGGTCGAAGCATCGTATTGCAAAAGTTCTTCGCGTGAACGTTCACTGACCTTGCTTTCCAGCCCTCCAAAACCGATGCCTTTGTACAAACCGGTGGCATTCAAGGTTCCCAGGTCGGCCAATTTCATATTCAGGTTGCCCGTCGCAGCGGTACCCGAACGATTGTCAAAATCGGTCAACCTCAATTCGTTAAACCAAAGTTCCCCGCATTTTTCCAGCCCATCGTCCGAGCTACCCGATTCTTTGCGGGGGTTGCGAACGCCCAGCATGACGGTTTGGACCTGGCTAAGGTTGGGGTTGCCCAAGATGGTAACCCGGTGCCCGGATGCGGTGGTGATTCGGAAAGGGATGTTGAGAGGCCAATTTTGAAGGTTTCTTTCCTTTTTGGCTTCGTTGAGATCGGAAAAGTAGATTGTTAGGTTGTTGGCGGCCGGCCAAATGGTTTCGGGACTACCGGAACCTGCCGGAGTGACAACCAATTTCTGTTCGTATTCGTAATAATTCTGGTTGTAGTCGTTGCCCAAGCGAACAAAAGCGGCCACATCGCCGTCGTTCAAAAATTCCCCCTCGGCATGTACAAACATTTCGAGTCGCTTGTAGGCTCTAATATCAAAAGAGGTGTTTTTGAAGGCAGCCCGGCTATCGCCATCCCTTAGTTTGCAAAAGCGAACTTGGAGAGATTGTTCGTTAAGCTGTTGGAAATTCGTGGTGTACACATTACGAACCCGCTCAATTCCCGGAGGAAGAACATAGGGAATCGGTAATTTGTTACCATTTTCTTCGATGTTAACGGTGGACAACAAAAACACCGTGGGATCCCCTTGATCAACGGGTGTGTACTCACCAGGAGGGGCCAAACTTTGTAAATAGCGACGCCAATCGGTACGGACCAATTGCAAGGACGCCAAGCGGCATACGATGCTGTCGTTAAAACCCGTGAAATACATCCGAGCGAAGCGAATGGACTTGTAATCCGAAATATTCCCAACCCGTCGATCCGGCGCTAATACCGGGACCCTGAACTGGTACCATTTCACTGTTTCGGTGGTTCCGTTGCGAAGGGTTACTGGGGATTCGTAAATATCGGTGATGTAATTCTGCCCGATTTGCATTTGGCTGGGAAGAAGGTTGACCCTGTATTCAAAGTAATCTTCGGTTTGGGTCAGGGTATTGTCGTTGTTGAGGTCTTCGGAATTGGGCACGTTGGTGGCCGATGTAGGATAGGGCTCCGGCGATTGTTGGTCGGTGGCTGAGTTGCCCTGGGGCAGATTGAAACGCTTGTAGCGTCCCAGAACCGAGACTTTTTCGGCATCCAAGTCGCTGCCCCGAAAATGATGATAATTGTCCGAGGCTGGGTCATTCAACGCCTTTTGGTAGGCCGTTGAGTTGGTGCCAAAAGCAGTAGCCAAGGGGTTGAGGAAGCGGTCGCCAAAAAAGCTGCGTTCACCCGTATCGTCAAAGCCGTCCAGGCCAACATCTTGGGTTGTTCTTGAGGCCGGATTGTTATCAAAGGCGTTGACCAAGGGGGGCAATTTGGGAACCAGGCCCCAAGTC
Source organism: Sphingobacteriia bacterium (assembly GCA_009926245.1). Lineage (GTDB taxonomy): Bacteria > Bacteroidota > Bacteroidia > UBA7662 > UBA7662 > SYHX01. The sequence goes on from RFPG01000018.1 coordinate 3,994, forward strand.
GTCGTGTCAACTTGACCGGTTCCATCGGCCTTGGGGAATCCGTTTTCAAATGAACGGCGACCGTCTTTGAGGATGTCCTCGGAGCAGTTTCCTAAATTAAAAAACAGGGTACCCCCGCGGTGATTGGGCTGGTTGATGAAGGGGTCCATCATCCAGAATTCGATAAACTCGATGTTAGCGGCCTCAAAATCATTGGGCTCTACCCGTCTTTGCATTCCACCCCATCGGGAAGCTGGGTTCAAGAGTCGTCCTGCGGTGTCCAAGCCCGCGGACCAAGGACCAGGCAAGGCATCAAAATTATAGGGACCCTTCTCGGTGGGGTAATAGGCCAAATCAAAGGTGGGCAGGTTAACCGGTTGGTTGTTGGCCAACTGTCGGTTGGGAAAAACTTCTTGAACCAAAACCTCCCGCATGTAATGGTTGGATTTCATCGCCACATCGTTTTGGATATGGGTGGGGGTCAGCGGAGAGTTCCGAAAAAACAGCGGGTCAATATTGTACCAACTTAGGTTGGCCCGGTTGTAACCGTAGGGAAGGCTGTCTCTCAAGCGATGTTCCGGGTAACGTGATGGGGTGGACGAATGAAACCAGCTGTTAAAACTGCGCAGGTCGTAATTGCTTTCGGAGCTTTCAAAATCGTCGATATAAGAAACACCGGCCGCCCCAAGGACCGCTGAATTTCCAGGGAGCAGATGGGCCACTTCGGCATTGAGCTGGTAATTGGACAATTCTTCACTGCGATAAAGGGGCAGCAGGTTGAGTATCCGGGTGATCAGGCGGCTGTCCTTTTGCATGCTGATATCGGCGCCCAGGATATTGTTGGAAACCGGCTCTTCGCCTTGGTTGACCTTTTGGGTGACGGGTCGTTCCACCATGCGGACCACGGTTCCGCCCAGGCTGACATCCTTGCTTAGGCGATAATCCAAGCGGGCCCCCATCATGTTTCGTTGGTTGGACTGAAAAATGGGGTTGTTCTCAAAGGAAACCTGGATGGGTTCGGCAGACGAAAGGAGGCTGGAGTTGATAATGCGGACCTTGCCCATCATGTAATCCACCGTATAATCCTGTCCCTCGCTTAGAAGTCGGCCGCCCGCGTTGACCCGGACCGAACCCTGGGGTACATTGGTCGCACCGAGGCTGATTTCGCTACCCGAAGCAGATTGGTATTGCCCAATTAACCGAAAACGATTGAGTTCAGGGAATTGCTGGGCCCAGGCACGGGTGCTATCGTAGAGCGGTTGAAAAACATATTTGCGCTTGATTTCCGGAGCCGTTACGCCGGCCGCGTCAAAGGCCGCCTCCAAATCCCTTCCAAAAGGCTCCACCCGAGGAAAAATAACGCGACCCCTGGCCTGGTCCACCGTGAGGTTGCTGACAAAGTCAAAAATCCCGTCGGGTTGAGGCTCCAATTGGGTGTTAAGTTGATCCAGGCCCAGGACGGAGATTAATTGTTGGCCGGCCAGACTCCCCTCAGGAATAAAATTTTTGTTACCGTTGAGAACATCGGTGTAAACAATGTCCAGACGAAAATTTTGGTTTGATAATTGAAAAGCATTGAGGGAATAAATGTTTTTCATCATCAAATCCCAGGTGGGGAGATCCGTTCGAAGGGCGGTGCTTTTGAGGAGCTTGAGGAAAAGAACGGTGGGGTCGTTTTGTTCACTGGGAACTTCCTGTGAGAATTCCCCAACGCGAAATATTTCTCCGTTCACGCTGTATTCAAAGGCTACCGCCAAGACCTCATCGTTGTTAAGCGTCGTGTTGAGGGAAACATAACCCAACAAGGGATGAAAGCTGTATTGGTTGGGTTGAAGCCGGCGAGCAAAAAGGACCTCAAAATCTTCACCAGCCGCCATGGAATCAAAGGGCGCGGTGTTTTCTAGGACGTCAAAAATGCGGTTTATTTTGCGGGTACCCGTTTGGGCATTGGCGATCAGGGCACCGTAAAGGCCGTTGGCGTCGTTGCCGGGAAAGAAAGCACCCGCTTGGGGCAAGATGACCGGGTTGTGGGGCCGGGGTTCGGCCAAGTCCATAAAGGCGGCGACATCGCGGACATCGCTGTTTATATTGTTACGGTTGGTTACCCAGACTTCAACCCGAGTGACAATAACGCTGGATCGAACAATGGGAGGGGTTGCCATCGCCTGGTTGTATTGTTCTCTAAAAAAATTGGAGAGAAAAAAGTGGCGATTCATATCGTATTGATCCACCGGTATCGAGAAGCGGGTGTTTTGAGCCCCCCCTTGAACTTGGATTTGTTGATTTTGGCCACGCTGCTGCGCTACCACCGCGTTGACGCGCAAATCACCGAATTGCATTTCGGATTTGATCCCAAAAAGGCTTTGGCTGCCCTGTATCAAACCGCTTCGAAGGGGTAAATTAACATTCCCCAGCTCCATTTTTTTGATAATCTCGTCTTCTTCGCCCGTATGTTCCAATTTCATCATATTCTCGAAATTGAAAACAGCCTGGGTGTTCTGGGCGGTGTTAAAGCGAACTTTTTCGCCAATCGAACCGATCACATTCATTTGAATATTCATATCAAAGTCGAAGTTGGTTATTCGCCTTTGTTGAACATTCATGTTGGGGTTGTTGATGTAGTTGGAATTAACCGCAAAGCGTAATTCGGCCGAACCTTGGGGGCGGATATCAATGGTATTTCCCCCAAATATTTTGTTGAATATTTTGGGCCCAACATAAATTTTGGGAATGAGACCACCGCGATCGTTGGCGGCCATCCCGCCACCGGATCCCCCTTGGTTGCGGGATCTCCAATAACTCTGCTTGTCTTTGTTTTCTTTCCAACGCAGGTATTCGGGAAGGGTCAAGGCGCGGTCTTGGCCTACGTTCAGGGTCCCCATGCGCCGCCGTAGGATGTACATTCCCGTCGAGGGATCAAATTCGGCTTTTTCTTCGATGGGGTCGGTGAGTTGGACCGCACCACCGGAGGCCGGGGGTCGGGCTTGAAGGTCGCTACTATCCGGATCCGGGTTGGTTTCCGGGTCTGGGAGGGTATCGGCGCGTGCTGCTTTGCCTTGTTGAGGACCTTCTTTCTGCGAAGCGTCTCCCGTCAGCGAAGCTCCCTGCATCAGCGAGGCGTCTCTCAAAACGGGGTTCCGATCGGCGCGCACGGCTCCGGACAGGGTCCAAGCCAAGGCCAGGACCAGGAACAAGGCCCGCATGGTATGGGCTCGCAGAGGGATTTTGGGCAGCATGGGCTCCAAAACGGCCTTAGAGGTTGTTCAAGACGGCTTTGATCAGGCCCTGGGAGTCCGAGGGCGCATTGGTTTGGGCCAGAATGGTTTGCAGACTTTTTTCCATAGCAGGGCGTGAAAAACCCAAAGCGACAAGGGCTAATAACGCTTCTTCGTGAACTTTCGTACGTGATTCACCGGGGGTGCGGGATGCAGCGGTTGTTTCGTCGGAATCCATGGCGGTTACCCGGTCTCGAAGGTCTAGAACGAGCCTTTGGGCGGTTTTGGGCCCGATACCTTTGATGCGTTGAATTTCGTGAACGGCACCCCGACGTATCGCGTCTTGCAATTCCAAAGGCGAGGCCGAGCTCAAAACAGTGCGGGCGCTTTGGGGTCCAATGCCTTGAACAGACAAGAGGTGTTGGAACATTACTTTTTCGTTGGCTTCAGCAAAACCGTACAGCACATGGGCATCTTCGCGGATGCTCAGGTGAGTGAGGATTTTACAAGTTCCCTCATCGGGTAACAAACCGTACGTGTGCAATGAAATATGGATTTCATAACCAACCCCACCGACATTCAGCAAGAGGAGGGTGGGGCTTTTGCGAACAATTTCGCCCTGAAGAAATGCTATCACCGCCTTCGGATTTGACCGCAAACATACGATTTTAGCATGTTTATGGAACAAAACAAGCGGCTGGGAGCTAATTTTCAGCGTATGACAAAGGGTTTAACCTATCGAAAGGCCGTAGGAGCCGTTTTTTTGCTGTTAATGGGTTTGTGGGCTTTGAGTGGGTCCGCAAGCCCGGTTTTGGGGGGTCTAGGGGCCGAAATGCCGCCCCTATCGGTTCCCAAGCCCCCTGGATTTATGTCGATCGTTCCGCCATTGGTGGCGGTCTTGATGGCGCTTTTGTTGAAAGAGGTTTATGTATCTCTGTTTTTGGCAGTCTTGAGCGGTGCCTGGATATTGGCCCTGGAGCAGCAGGGATTTCCAGGTGGAATTTTGAGTGGATTGGTATCGGTGATGGATCGCTATATCATGGGCGCTTTGTACGACCGGGATCATCTATCGGTCTTGGTGTTTTCGATGTTGATTGGGGGAATGGTCGCCTTGTTGTCTCGTAACGGCGGCATGCAGGGGGTGGTCGTTTTCTTGTCAAAGTATGCCAACAATACCCGTTCAGGCCAATTGGTGACCTGGTTTTTGGGAATTGTTATATTTTTTGACGATTATGCCAATACCCTATTGGTTGGTAATACCATGCGACCGGTCACGGATCGACTTCGTATATCCCGGGCCAAGCTGGCTTACTTGGTGGATGCTACCGCGGCGCCGGTGGCATCGATAGCTTTTATTTCGACCTGGATTGGGGCAGAGCTGGGCTATATCAAGGACGGACTAAAAACGATAGGTGATCTAGATATGGCTCCATATCAGGTTTTTATGGCGTCTATACCCTATTCTTTTTATTCTTGGTTGACGCTCGCGATGATGTTTATTTTGATTTGGCGGAGGCGAGATTTTGGCCCGATGTTGGCGGCTGAGCGGGCGGCGCGTGCTGGCAATGATTTTACGGGAGTTGGTGGATCGGCAGGGAATGAAACGCAGGCCACGTCCGCTGAAGGAGGACAACAAGAATTTGTTATGAAAGAAGGCTTAAAGCCCAGGGCTTGGATGGCTTTGGTGCCGGTAGCGACGGTGATTTTTGGAGTTTTGGCCGGGTTGGTCATCACCGGATGGGATGAGGCTGTCTGGGGGGATCCGACCAAAAACGTTTGGGTGCGTTGCTCCACGATTATTGGGCAGGCCGATTCCTTTAGGGCCTTGTTGTACGGGTCCTTTGCCGGCTGTGCAGTGGCCTTGGGGTTGACACTGGGTGCCCGTAGCCTCAACTTGCAAGAATCGGTGGACTCCATTGTGCAAGGGTTCAAAACCATGCTTCCGGCCTCCTTGATCTTGGTTTTGGCCTGGTCTTTGGCCCTTTTGACCGAGGAACTCCAAACGGCGGCCTATATCAGCCATCGTTTGGTGGCCCTTCAATGGTCTCCTTTGTGGTTGCCGGCCTTGGCTTTTGGGGCCGGGGCTCTGGTGGCCTTTAGTACCGGTACCAGTTGGGGCACCATGGCCATCCTCTACCCGCTTTTGCTCCCAGCCGGGTGGGCTATGCTGAAGGCTCAGGGTTGGGGTATGGAGGAATCGCTTCCAATTTTTTATCAGTTGGTGAGTTCTATTTTGGCAGGAGCGGTGTTGGGGGATCATTGCTCCCCTATTTCTGATACGACGATTATGAGTTCTTTGTCCTCTTCGTGCAATCACCTGGCCCATGTGCGCACCCAAATGCCATACGCCCTTACGGTCGGGGCTGTTTCGGTGGTTTTGGGTTTGTTGCCGGCTGCTTTGGGATTATCGCTTTGGTTGGTCTATCCGCTTTGCTTAGGAGTCCTCTGGGTTGTGGTGGGGACCTGGGGACGAAATACCGAAAGTGCAACCTGAACCCAGGCCCGCAAGTCGCACGATTTGACTCAACCCAAGTGGGGGTCCAGGCTTTAAATTTGCCCTCCTTCCCTCGAAGCGCAACCGACTTTTAGAACCCCTCCCATTGTCCATCGTTGTCAACAACCTTACCCGGCATTACGGCGCCCAAAAGGCGGTCGATTCCCTGAGTTTTGAGGTCCGCAGCGGTCAAGTTGTGGGGTTGTTAGGCCCCAACGGAGCCGGCAAATCTACCACGATGAAAATGCTGACTTCGTACTTGATGCCGGACAGCGGTTCGGCCCAGGTGGGCGGAAAGGATGTGGTGAACGAGTCCTTGGAGGTGCGTCGAATTCTAGGATACCTCCCCGAAAGCAATCCTCTGTACACCGACATGTATGTCCGGGAATATTTGCTTTCGGTCGCTGCTTTTTATCAAATGGATAGCCCTCATCGCCGGGTGGAGAGAATGATTGAGCAAACGGGTTTGGGACCGGAGGCGCACAAGCGGATTGTTCAACTGTCCAAGGGATATCGCCAACGCGTTGGTTTGGCTCAGGCCCTGGTTCACGACCCCCAGGTTTTGATTTTGGACGAACCTACTTCCGGTCTGGATCCGAATCAATTGGTCGGAATTCGGGAATTAATTATGGGCCTCGCGGCCGATAAAACTGTTTTGTTGAGCACCCATATCCTTCAAGAAGTGGAGTGGATGTGTCCCCGGGTTCTCATCATACACAAGGGGCGCCTGGTGGCCGATGATACCATCCAAAACCTACGCTCTCGGGTTGGTCAAGGGGGACTTGAGGTGGAATGGGATCGTGAACCGGATTGGAATCGATTGGCTGCTGTTCCTGGGGTTCGGGCCATCAAGCGTCGTACGGCCCAAAGCTGTATGCTGGAGGCGGAGGAGGGCGTTGATTTGTCGGTGGCGGTGTTTGATTGGTCGGTGGCCGAGGGTCTTCGGGTGGTTCGAATGGAAAAACCAGCGGCCAAAGACTTGGAGTCTGTATTTAGAGAATTAACGGCCGCAAGGCCCCAAACGACCTTAGTGTAATGTGGGCGATTTGGCGTAGGGAGTGGAACGGCTTTTTGAACAGCCTGGTGGCGTACATCGCCATGGTGGTTTTTTTGTTAATTACCGGGTTGTTTATTTGGGTTTTTCCGGATTACTCGATTTTGGAATTTGGTTATGCCCAATTGGATCAACTTTTTGTTATAGGCCCTTGGGTTTTGATGTTTTTGGTTCCAGCCGTGACCATGCGATTTTTTTCGGAGGAAAAGCGAAGCGGAACCGCTGAACTTTTGTTCACGAGACCGGTGAGCACAAGCGCTGTGGTTTTGGGGAAGTTCCTGGCGGGATGGGCCTTGGTTTTGTTCAGCGTTTTGCCAACGCTTTGTTATGTTGTAGCGCTTTATTATTTGGCCGAACCGGTGGGTAACTTATTTTGAGAGCATGAGCAAGGGGGTCGTGGACCTGCGTGATCTGGTCTACTTTGCCAGTGTAACGTTCTTTTTTCTGTTCTGGACCCGAACGGTCTTGGACCAGCGGACATGATCAACAAGTTGCTGAATTCCGTGCAGGCGACGGTTCGACTGCTGCTGGTGCTGGGCGCTTTGGTCCTGGTGAATGTCTTGGTTTCGTTCGTGAACCTTCGTTTGGATCTTACCGAAGAACAGCGTTATTCGCTGCACCCGAATACCCGGGCCTTGATGAATAATTTGCAGGATGTTGTCTTTGTTCGGGTTTACTTGGAAGGTGATTTTCCTCCAGGTTTTCGAAAATTGCGCAATGCCACCGAAGATTTATTGCAACAGATGCGCCGGGAATCGGGTGGGAAATTGGAATTTGAGTTCAAGGATCCTTCGGCTCAACCAGATCAAAGAACAAGGGATGAGCTTTATCAACAGCTTTACAAGCAAGGGCTTCAGCCCACCGATTTGCAGGTCAGGGGCGAGGATCAATCGTTAACCCGTCAGGTGATTTGGCCAGGGGCGATGGTGTATTATCGGGGCCAGGAAAAGCCGGTTAATCTCTTGTTAGGAGGTGGTTCCGGGTCATCGCCCATGCAGGTTTTGAATGCCTCGGAGGAAAATCTGGAATTTGCCCTAGTGGACGTGATCGATAAGATCATTCGTATCAAGAAGCCCAAAATTGCATTTAGCGAAGGCCACGGGGAATTGGAGCCGGCCTTGGTTTCGGATTTTGCCAAAAGTCTCAGCGAGCATTACAACGTAACTCGATACGATCTCAACAGAACCGAAGCTGTTCCCGAGGATATTGACCTGCTCGTGGTGGCGAAACCGTCTACTTATTTCAGTGACTGGGCCCGCTACAAGTTGGATCACTTTGTGATGCGCGGGGGTCGGATTTTGTGGT
>RFPG01000171.1 GCA_009926245.1 Sphingobacteriia bacterium
AGGGCTTGGTCCTGTAGCAGCCGGTCAAAGTCCTTGTTGAGGGTGGCATGAAAGGCCGCTTCGCCAAGCGCCGCTGCTTCGGCGGGGTAGGCCTTGGGGTTCTCCGGGAAGGGGCTGTAATAACGACGGTCGTGCAAAGCAGCAACGGCATCTTGCAACAGCGGACGGTGGGTTTCGATCAAGCTCATAGTTGGGTGTTGAATTCGGTAAAAATAGGTTAGTGCGTACCTTTACCAATAGCACCCTTCACCAACATTCGAGGCATATGAAAGGTTTTGAAACCTACCAAGAGAAGAAAATCCAAAGCATGCAAGGCGGTGGAACCGCCCGCATGGAGGCCCAGCACCGCAAAGGCAAATTGAGCGCGCGCGAGCGCTTGGAGGTTTTGTTGGACCCTGGTTCGTTCGAAGAAATGGGCGGGTTGGTAACCCATCGTTGCCGAGATTTTGGATTGGAGAAGGAGGTCTATCTGGGAGATGGGGTGGTTACGGGGCTGGGCACGGTGAACGGTCAACGCATCGCCGTTTTTTCCCAAGACTTCACGGTCCTCGGGGGCTCCTTGTCCGAAACCCATGCCGAGAAAATCATCAAGCTCATGGACCTCGCCCTGCGCATTGGGGTTCCGGTGGTGGGTTTGAACGATTCGGGCGGGGCCAGGATACAGGAAGGCGTGACCTCCCTAGCGGGCTATGCCGACATCTTCTATCGCAATGTCAAGGCTTCCGGTTTGGTTCCCCAACTGTCGGTGATCATGGGGCCTTGTGCCGGAGGGGCGGTCTATTCCCCGGCCATCACCGATTGGATTTTTATGGTGGAACAGACTTCCTACATGTTCGTTACCGGTCCCAATGTGGTCAAAACCGTGACCCACGAAGAGGTGAGTTCCGAAGAACTGGGCGGGGCCACAACCCATGCCACTCGTTCGGGTATTGCGCATTTTACCTACCCAAACGAGGTCGAATGCCTTCAAGGGGTTCGTCGCCTGCTGAGCTATTTGCCGCCCAACTGTGCCGTACGGCCCCTGCGCGGTTCCGGTTGGCCCCAGCCCACCGCGTCGGATCGCCGGCCCGCCCTGGATCGCATCGTCCCCGAGAGTTCCAACAGCCCCTACGATATGCAAGAAGTGATTTCTGCCTTGGTGGACGAGGGTTCCTGGATGGAGGTTCAGCCCGAATACGGTAGCAATATCCTGGTGGGCTTTGCCCGCATGGGCGATCAGACCATCGGGGTGGTGGCCAACCAGCCCATGATCCTGGCCGGGGTCTTGGATAACAATGCATCGCGCAAGGCGGCCCGCTTTGTCCGCTTCTGCGATGCCTTTCAGATCCCTCTCTTGGTCTTGGTGGATGTCCCCGGATTTTTGCCAGGGACCGAACAGGAATGGAACGGGATTATCACCAACGGCGCCAAATTATTGTACGCATTTTCGGAGGCTACGGTCCCCAGGGTTTCGCTCATCACCCGCAAAGCCTACGGCGGCGCCTACGATGTAATGAATTCCAAGCATATTGGGGCCGATATCAACCTAGCCTGGCCCTCTGCCGAAATCGCGGTCATGGGTCCCAAAGGGGCAGCCGAAATCATTTTCAAGAGCGAAATCGCTTCAAGTAATAATCCTGAAGAGACTCTAAATCAAAAAGTTAACGAATACACCGAAAAATTCGCCAACCCCTATATTGCGGCCTCCAGGGGCTTTGTGGACGACGTCATTCTACCATCCGAAAGTCGAATGCGCATCCTTGGGGCCTTTGGCGCTCTTCAAACCAAAGCCCATCAGCCTTTACCCAAAAAACACGGTAACATTCCCTTATGATCCATCAACTTTTGAAAGCCCTCCTGTTCGTGGCTGTTTTTGGGCTCACTGCTTGGGCCGTTTTGGAAGGAACCCGCACCTGTTCCGATGCATCGCCAGACCTTAACAGCCTGCCGGTCCAGCCTGCGGATGCCGGTGTTCCGGTTGTGGGTGGTCCAAACAACGGGCTCTCCATGGCTTACATCCGATCCGAGGAGGTGGCACGGGATTTTCGGTGGATGGCCCTCCAAAAAGACGCGCTCAAGGCTCGTCTCCAAAAGGCCGAAAAGGAATGGGAGGGGGAGGCCTCTCGTTTTCAAAAAGACTTGCAGGATTTTCAACGCAAGGCGGCCGGCATGGGGGAGTCCCAGCGCCAAATGACCGAGCAAAGCCTGGCTCGCCGGCAACAAAATTTGGAGCAAATGAGGGATGGCATGGTGGCCGAATTGGCCAAGGCCGAGGAATCCTTGGACACCCGCCTAAGATCCTTGATGGACGGGGAGTTCAAGGCCTTCGCCCAAAAAGAGGGCATCGATTACCTCTGGGCCCAGCAGCCAGGATCGGGGCTTTTGTACGGGGACAGTGCTCGTGATCGGACGCGTCACTTTGTTGAGTTCCTGAACGAACGACACCCCCGCTAGTTCCAAGGTCATTCTTGGGGGAAGCGACCTGCCAAGGCCGACGGGTCTACCAGAACCAGCCCTTGTCCAAGAAGACCCGAAATGACAGGGCTAAAGCAATGGCTGCCAGGATCCAAGCTCTCTGAGGCTTGAGCATCCGAAGATCCCTCACGATGATGAACTCCTTTTCACGATAAAAAGGCAAAAACATCATCATGGCCACGTAGACAATCACAAACTCGGCGAGATAGATCATTTCGTGCATCGAATCGCCCAAGCGCGGCATGGTTCCCGACCCTCGGAGGAAAAAATCAACGCTAAGTAGATGAAGCAGGCCAATAAACAAAGAACCGGCCAGAACGGGCAAGCCAACAAAAAAGTGAAGATATTTGAGTCGTTGTCCTTTGTAAACCAAATGCTTAGAATAAGCCGTTTCGAGTGCAAATAGAACCCAAATTGCCGAAAGGAAGAACAAAATCCCTGCACTCAACATGGACAGGCCAAAGACCATGGATGAATTGAGATACAACCAACCAGCCAGGTAGCCGAATTCTTCGAAGGCGGCGACCCCTGGTAAAACCGAACCAAAAGCCCGCATCATGCTATGCAAAAACAGCCAAAATGCAAAGGTTCGGTACGGGCCTTCGCGTTGTTTGGTCCACTGAAACAAGGCCAGGTAGAGAACGAATTGGATGAAATTCACCACCAATGGAGCGCTGAAAATCGATATGGCATCGGAGCTTTCCCAGCCGGTGATGTTGGTGAAAAGGATTTTGTGGTAGAATATGACGGGACCTCGGTTGGACAAAGACGCGAGCACCGCCGAGGCGATTTTCCCTGGAAAGTAAACGGCCAAATAACCCAGGACAAAAAAGGCAAACGAATTCAGCGCCGTATTGCGCAGGTAGAATGGAACATCCTTGGACGAAGACTTGAGGCTTTTGCCAGGATTAAAGACCATGCGCTCTTTATCCTCTGGTCCCAGGCGCGATTCATCGGCCCGGTACAAATCCCCGTCGATTCGGTCATCGATACGAGACTTGGATCGTCGACGCTGCCCGCCCTGCGAGCTACCCGAAGACTTTCCTGATTTTGAACCGAACCCCAACATTTTTCAATTTTTATCAAATTTAGTATGCGGTCATCTTTTTCATGTTCACATGTTTTGGTTTTTCCTGTTCACATGCTTTGGATTAATCATTCGCTTATTTTAGTTACATAATTAATATTATGTATAATAATAGAAACGGATTCAGAGTCCTATCTGCAAAGGCCTCCTTTGCATTAACCTTTGCATTGATCTATCCTTTGCCTTCCTAAAATCTCCGCAAGACTATGATTCCCTATTCAACCTACTCTTATTGGGAAAAAGATCAAATGACCGGACCTTGGGATTTTGTGATTGTTGGTGCGGGTGTCACCGGCTTGAATGCCGCGATCGAACTCAAAAGACAAAAACCTACCTTGCGCGTTTTGGTCCTTGAAGCCAAGAAATCTGGCGCGGT
>RFPG01000172.1 GCA_009926245.1 Sphingobacteriia bacterium
TTGATATCGGGTTTGATTCCGGCCCTGATGGTGGTCATTGGGGTCCCCAACGGGGTCTATTTGGTGAACAAATACCACAACGAATACCGCAAGCACGGCAACAAAGTCAAAGCCCTCACCCGCATTGTCGAACGCATCGGTGTGGCCACGTTGATTACCAACGCTACCACAGCCGTTGGATTTTTTGTTTTTTATTTTACCGAAAGTGTGATTCTTCGGGAGTTTGGTTTTGTGACCGGCCTTTCGGTCATGGTGATGTTTGTGTTAAGCATCGTTGTTATACCGGCGATTCTTAGCCTGCTTCCGGCCCCTGGATTTCGTCAAATTCGCCACCTTGAAAATCAGCGCATCCGGCGATGGCTGGAACGCCTGACGCGTTGGATTGAATTTCGTCGTCGGGTGGTGGTGGCCGTAACGGTGGGTCTTTTGGTGGTGGCGATGAGTGGAATCCTTCAATTAAAGACCAACAGTTATGTTGTCGATGATTTGCCAAAGAATGATCATGTCTACAGGGATTTGCGTTTCCTCGAAAAACATTTTGGCGGGGTGATGCCCTTGGACTTGGTTTTGGATGCCGGCCGTCCCAACGGGGCCCAGTCTCCAGCCCTTCTCCAAAAGGCTGATCAAATTCAGCATTTGTTGGAGCAGCAGCCCATCTTTGGGCCCCCGATTTCGATGGTGGAATTGGTTAAAGCAGCCAATCAGGCTTACTTTGGAGGGTCTCAGGCCCACTATCAATTGCCCAATGCTCAGGAAAGGGCCTTTGTCCTTCCTTATTTGTTACGAAGTCGTGGGGAATCCGGAAAGGAAGGCCTCAGCCTTCGCCTCATGGATTCTTCCAAACAATTTATGCGCATTTCTTATAACATGGCCGATGTAGGAACCGATTCCCTTCACCGTGTTCTCGATGCGTTGCAGTTGGGGGTGGATTCCATCATGGAGGGTCGAGATGAAAAGGTCTTTTTTACAGGGAATTCCCTGATGTTTCTACGGGGGAATCAATACCTGGTTCGATCGTTGGCGGGTTCGATTTTATTGGCAGTATTGTTGATCGCTCTGATGATGGGCCTCACCTACCGCAGTTGGAAGGCGGTGCTTTTTGCCTTGTTACCCAACAGTCTTCCGTTGCTTTTTACGGCCGGTGTGATGGGGTGGATGGGGGTATCGATTAAGCCCAGCACGGTCTTGATTTTCAGTATTGTTTTGGGAATTGCCGTGGATGATTGCATTCACTATTTGGCACGTTATTACCAAGAAATCAAGCGTCATAACCGGAGCACTCTGGAGCATTTGCGGGTATGCACCCTGGAAACCGGGGGGTCCATGATTTATACCTCTATTATTTTGTTTTTTGGCTTTGTGGTCTTTGCCTTTTCGGATTTTGGAGGGACCCAAGCCTTGGGTCTCATGTCTGCCGTGACCTTGCTTTTGGCCATGGTGGCCAATTTGGTCCTGCTGCCGACCCTGATTTTGTGGATGGACCGCTCGAAGGGGTCCGGTTCGGTGGCGAAACCCTAACGGAGCGGGGACGAAAACGCCTATTTTTGCGCCTTGGTTATGAAGAGGTACCGGGAATACACCAAAGCCGATTGGACGGCATTTCAGCAGGAAATCACCGAATTCTGGGAGCAAAACCAGATTTTTGAGCAAAGCCTGAAGGCGGACGAGCGTCCGGTCAAGGTCTTCTACGAGGGCCCCCCTTCGGCTAACGGGATACCGGGCATCCACCACGTCATGGCCCGCACCATCAAGGATTATCTGGGGCGGTATTGGACCATGCAAGGGTACCGCGTCGAACGCAAAAGCGGATGGGATACCCACGGATTACCTGTTGAATTGCAGGTGGAGAAGAAATTGGGAATCCGCAGAGATGATATTGGTGAGCGGATTTCCATCGAAGAATTCAACCGGCATTGCCGGGAGGACGTTTTGCAGTACACCGGCAAGTGGGAAGAATTGACCCGCCTGATGGGTTATTGGATCGATTTGGATCGGCCTTACGTCACCTACCACAACGAATACATCGAGTCGGTTTGGTTTTTGCTCCAAAAACTTTACCAAAAAGATTTACTCTACAAGGGGTATACCATCCAGCCTTACAGCCCAGCGGCAGGGACGGGCCTCAGTTCCCATGAATTAAACCAGCCGGGGACCTATCGTCAGGTCAAGGACCTTTCGATGGTGGCCCAATTTCGGTTGACACCCGATGCGACCCAAGCCTTGCTCCAAAATCTGCAGTTCAGCGATGGAGACCAAGGGCGGGCCCTTTTCAACGGGTTGAATCTGCAGGTCTATGCCTTGGCCTGGACCACCACGCCTTGGACCCTGCCTTCCAATACCGGTCTGGCAGTGGGCGCTGCCATTGATTATGTATTGGTGAGCGGTCCCAACACCTACACTTCCGAAGAGCAAGGGTTTTTGTTGGCATTGGATCGACTGCAGGCCTATTCCGACAAGGATTCCTTGAAGGTTTGGGGCCAAATCAAGGGCTCTGCCTTGCAGGATTTGCGCTACGAGCCCCTGTTGCCCTATGCACGACCCCTTGAAGGGGATCCGTACCGGATGGTGGTGGGGGATTTTGTCAGCACCGAAGAGGGAACCGGGTTGGTTCATTTGGCCCCCAGCTTTGGAGCCGATGACTTCAAGGCGGGGCGTCAGCACAACCTGGGGTCTCTGACCCTGGTGGACCGGGCCGGGCGCTTTAGCGAGGAGGTTCAGGATCCCGAGTTTCCGCTGGCCGGCTATCCGGTCAAGGAGGCCTTCCTCAACGACGAAGAAAAAGCCCAGTGGCTGGCCGTTCAACAAAAGCAATTGGCACATTTGATTGCCGACCTGCGCAAATTACTGAGCGCGGATGATCTCATTGCCCTCAAACTCAAGCGGGCGGGTCAAGCCTTTCGCATCGAGAAATACGAGCACAGCTATCCGCATTGTTGGCGTACGGATAAGCCTATTTTGTATTATCCCTTGGATTCCTGGTTTGTGCGGACCACCGCCTTCAAAGACCGGATGATTGAACTGAACCGGACCATCCGCTGGAAACCCGAAAGCACGGGTACCGGGCGCTTTGGTCATTGGCTCGAAAACCTGGTGGATTGGAACTTGTCTCGTTCCCGTTTTTGGGGAACGCCCCTGCCTTTGTGGCGTACCGAAGACGGGCAGGAGACGCGCTGCATTGGTTCCATGGCCGAACTCAAATCGGCGATGGAGGAAGCCCGTGCCGCAGGTTGGCCCAATCCCAACGAAATCAACGATTTGCACCGTCCCGAAGTGGATCGGATCGTCCTGGTTTCTCCGTCGGGTCGTCCGATGTACCGGGAGCCCGATTTGATTGATGTTTGGTTTGATTCGGGGGCCATGCCCTATGCGCAGAATCATTATCCATGGGGTTCGGGGACCGAAGCCATGTCAACGAGTTTGCCGCCTTCTTTTCCGGCCGATTTTATCGCGGAAGGGGTGGATCAGACCCGGGGTTGGTTCTTTACCCTGCATGCCTTGGCGGTGATGCTTTTTGATAGCGTGGCTTTTCGATCGGTGATCAGCAACGGGTTGGTTCTGGACAAGGACGGCAACAAAATGTCCAAGCGTTTGGCCAATACCATCGATCCCTATTTGATGCTCAACCGCTACGGGGCCGATGCCTTGCGTTGGTACATGGTGGTGAACGCACCGCCCTGGGATAACCTCAAGTTTGACCCCAAAGGGGTGGAGGAGGTGCAGCGTAAATTTTTTGGAACCCTCTACAATACGTATCAGTTCTGGGCGCTCTATGCCAACCTGGATGGTTTTGATCCCCAAGCAGAGCCACCGGCCCTGGAGGCGGATGCCGAAGGCCTTCACGAAATGGATCGCTGGATTTTGTCCCGCCTGCATTCCCTCATCCACGAGGCCGTTACGGCTTACGAGGA
>RFPG01000173.1 GCA_009926245.1 Sphingobacteriia bacterium
TCCACAACGAATCCCCGTCCATGATCCCGCTGAGGTATCGATAATCACCCGTTGAAGTCCGCAGGGTACCGCTGATTTCCGGACCTTTTTGGGTCAATGGCATCAGAGCCGGGGTACCAGGCCCCAGGTCCACCTTCCATTGAGCCCCCACCTCTGCCGGTAAACCTGCAGTCCGCGATGCAAATTTGTACTGTCCACCGCGGGCAGCCGACCAAGGCATCATAATCGCCGTATCGTTTTTGGTTTTAACCCAAAAACCCTTCAGGCTATCGCCCAGGCTGCTAACGGCGGCGACCAACACCGACTCATAGACGGGGAAACTCCAATACAAACTATCCCCCCGGACCTCTGCACTTGATTCCACCCACGTATCACCGTCCTGCAAGCGGGCTTTGAAAAGACGATCCGAAGGGCGCTCCTTGTTGGGTCCTGCTTGACGTTCCAGTCTAAACAAAAAGGGCAAATCACCCCCTTCCGTCTGTAGGAGACCCCTCCAATCCCCTTCCTGAAGGCGGTAACAAGCCTCTAGATCAATTCCCCATCGGCAAGAAGTCCCACCCAACAAAAACAGGAGAGCCAATCCCCCTACGAATTTTGAAAATTTGTTCATAAACACCGGTTTCAATAGGAAAACAAAAATGCGTGCAATTCGGCGTTCCGGCGTTTGTTTTTTTGCGCAGACTTACCTTTCCCGAAATTCTTCCAACCATGCCTGCCGAGAACAGCCCCTCCGATGGCCAGCACAGCTTGACCATGCATCCCCGCGATTTACGGATTTCTGACTTTGGGTATGACTTGCCCCAGGAGCGTATTGCTTTGTATCCCACTGAATTCCGGGAGCAGGCACGGATGTTAGAATACAGAGGCGGTTCCATCTTGGACCGATCCTTTGGGGACCTACCAGATGCACTGCCCGAAGGAGTCCATTTGGTCCTCAACAATACCCGGGTGGTACCCGCGCGCCTCCGTTGGCCATTGCCCAACGGCTCCATGATTGAATTTTTGCTCCTGGAGCCCGATCTCGCCACACACGGGGAGGGGGAGGGGGTGACCTGGTGGTGCATGATCGGTAACAACCGTGCTTGGAAATCCGGTGTCCTTGATTTGGTGTTACCAACGGG
Organism: Sphingobacteriia bacterium; assembly: GCA_009926245.1. Taxonomy (GTDB): domain Bacteria; phylum Bacteroidota; class Bacteroidia; order UBA7662; family UBA7662; genus SYHX01. Next base: position 1,122 of record RFPG01000173.1, read on the forward strand.
AAATCTGCATTTGGAACGCGGGCAAAGCAAGGATGGTCAATGGCAAGTCCACTTTGGATGGCAACCAAATCCGGATGCCGGGCCAGACAGTCCACAGACCCTGGAAGAATTGTTGGATCTTGTTGGTGAAGTTCCTTTACCGCCTTACCTTCAACGTAGCAGCGAGTCTCTAGACCGCGAGCGTTACCAAACAACCTATGCCAAGGAGCGCGGAGCAGTGGCGGCACCCACGGCGGGTTTGCATCTAACGCCTTTGTTGTTGGAACAAATTAAACAAAAAGGCGGCCTAACAACCGAGGTCACCCTGCATGTCGGAGCAGGCACCTTTCAGCCGGTTAAGGCCTCCCAAATGGCCGAACATACCATGCATACCGAACGGATTTCGATTCGTACAGAGGCTCTGGAAGCCCTTTACCGCAGCCAAGGACCGGTTTATGCGGTAGGAACCACCTCTTTACGCCTACTCGAAAGCCTCTATTGGGCCGCAGTCCGCATCCACCTAAATTCAAACAATACAGATTCAATCAACTCAAAAACCACCCTCCCAAGGGTGCATCAATGGGACCCTTACGATCTACCTTCAACCGATTTATCGGCTCGTGATGCGTTGGGAATCCTCCTTGAATTTGCCCAAAGAAATCAATGTTCTGAACTAAGCGGACGCACCGGTCTTATGTTGGCTCCGCCTTACAAAGTGCGGATGGCACAAGGTCTCATAACAAATTTCCATCAACCCCAGAGCACCCTGTTGTTACTGGTTGCTGCGTTAGTCGGCAAGGATTGGCGAAATATCTACCAACATGCCCTGGACAAGGGTTATCGTTTCTTGAGTTATGGCGACGGATCCCTCCTCCATTTTTGATCGTTGTTACGAAAAGGCGATTTCTGCGGGACACCCCGCGGAATCCCACACGGAACACCCCGCGGGACACCCCGCGGGACACCCCGCAGAACGAGGTGCGGCGCCAAAGACCGGTGGGGTCTTGGCGGGCCTTCGGGTTTTGGAAACAGCGACGGTTTTGGCAGGGCCTGCCGTGGGCATGTTTCTGGCCGAATGCGGGGCGCGGGTTCTCAAACTAGAGCCACCGACCGGCGATGTTACCCGGCAATGGACCCTGCCCGAGGAAAACCCCTCCCAGGGCCGATCGGCTTATTTCTGCTCGGTCAACTGGGGCAAAGCCAGCCTGCAATCCCATCTCAACAACCCCGACGAACAAGCCGTTTTTCGCCTTTTGCTGGCGGAGGCCGATCTGTTGATTTCCAATAACCTACCACATCAAGAGAAGAGCCTCGGCCTGGATTGGGAGACCTTGCACGCTTTGAATCCGCGGCTCATTGCGGCTCGTATCAACGGCTACGGGCCTTCCTCCTCCAGACCAGGCTACGATTCCCTGATACAGGCCGAAAGCGGCTACGTTTCGATGAACGGTCCTATGGGGGGGCCGGGCCACAAAATGCCGGTGGCCCTGATGGATGTTTTAGCCGCTCATCAACTCAAAGAGGCCCTTCTGCTAGCCCTTTTGCAGCGAGGACAGGACGGATTGGGCCGCGAAGTGCGGGTTTCTTTGCTGGATGCGGGCCTGGCTTCCCTCAGCAATCAGGCTACCAATTGGTGGATGGGGGGGGTGGAGGCCCGTCCCATGGGTTCGGAACACCCCAACATTGTCCCCTACGGTTCAACCTTTCGATGCCATGACGGGCTATGCCTCACCCTGGCCGTTGGCAACAACGCCCAATTTGAACAAGCCTGCAAGGCTCTTCAAATCCAACCGGAGCCTGCCTGGGCCAGCCCTTCCGGCCGCCTCCTGGACAAAGCCAACCTTTTGGGACGGCTCCAAGATGGCTTTGCTCGCCATGATCGGGCCCATTGGCTGGAAGTCCTCGAAGCCCACCGAGTCCCAGCCGCCCCCGTGAACGACCTATCACAGGCCTTGGCCAGTCCCGCCGCCCTCCGCTTGCAGCTCAGAGATGGCCCTCTTTACGGACTACGCACGGCGGTTTTTGAGGGGGTGAACGGGCCCAATCCACCTCAAAACATGGCCCCACCTCCCGCGTTTCCGCAGCACTCCCTCGCCGACATGGCCCGCACCTTGTTTTCCTGACCTTGGCTCGTGGGTGGTTTGGCTATAAATTGCGGCATGGCTTTGAACGAAGAACCCCTCGTGGTTTTGGTGGACCGGGAAGACCGTGAAATTGGCTTGGCTCCCAAAACCGAGGCCCATCAAAAAGCCTTGTTGCACCGTGCCTTTTCGGTCTTTGTTTTTAACGGCGTCGGGGAGTTGCTCCTCCAACAGCGCAGCCCCGACAAATACCATTCCGGGGGATTATGGACCAATACCTGCTGCAGTCACCCTCTGCCCGGTGAGAACGTCCACGATGCGGCGCACCGTTTGATCGAAGAGATGGGCATGGATTGCCCCCTTGAATCCCCCTTTTGGTTTATTTACCAGACCGAATTTGAAAACGGTCTTAGCGAGCACGAATTGGATCATGTTTTTTTGGGGAACAGCGATGGGCCCTTCCGCATTGACCCCACCGAGGTAGCCGCAGCCCTCTGGATTTCCCTCGCTGAATTGGAGGCTTGGATGGAAAGGCGACCGCAGGATTTTACATTTTGGTTCAAACACATCTATCCCCGTTGCGCCGAATTCCTTCATAACAGGCCATCGACCATGGTGTTATGAAGATTCGTGTCCCTCGATTGGCCTGGATGATCGCCGCTGCCGTTCTGGTTTTTCTAGGGCTTTGG
>RFPG01000174.1 GCA_009926245.1 Sphingobacteriia bacterium
TTGGTTCCACGACTGGTTTAACAGCCCTTACTACGAAACCCTTTACGACCACCGCGATCTGACCGAGGCCAAAGCCTTTGTCAAAAATTTGACCAGCCAGATCCCCCTTCCCGAACAAGCTGAAGTCTTGGACCTGGGCTGTGGTTGGGGAAGGCACACCCGCTCTTTGGCCGATTTGGGATACCGAGTAACTGGCTTGGACCTATCGCCTCGCTTGATTGATCGGGCCCGCGCCATGGCCAACGAAAGGGATGTTCCGGCCTTGGGGTCTTTGGACTTTGAAGTCGGTGACATGCGGACCCATCGCATGAATCGGCGCTTTGACTTGGTGGTGAACCTATTCACTTCGATGGGGTATTTCGATCATGACCAAGACGATTTGAAGGTGCTCCAAAACGCCTTTCATCACCTACGCGATGGGGGGTATCTGGTCCTGGACTATTTTGATACGGACCATACCCTGGGTCATTTGGTCCCCTCCGAAACCAAAAACTTTCCCAATTTTCGAGCCCACCTAAAACGTGAAGTCGTTGAAGGCAGGTTACGCAAAGAAATTCGAATCGAAGATTTCAACGCAGAATCCGGTTCAAATCCCCCGTTCTTTATGGAAATGGTTCGTTGTTACAGCCCCAAGGACCTGGAAAACCTTTTGCTTCAGGCCGGGTTCCAACCCGTCCACCGGTGGACCCATTACGATCTTCGACTGGGTTCCGAAAGCGGGCCTCGCTGCATTTGGCTCGCCCAAAAACCCAAGAACGATCCAGCAGGTACCTAGGGTAATGAACATGAATTCAAGTTACAAACTTGTGATTTTTAGCGGATTGTCCTTGACTTTGGGCTTGGCCATCTTTGCTTTGGCTGGTTATTTGGAGCAACCCGGCGCATGGGAACGGAATGGGTTTGGATGGATTAATCATCCGCAAGGATGGGCCCTTTTGGATTCAATAGCCATCCTGTTTCGAACCCCCGGGACTTGGCTGCCCCTCTATGCCTTATTGCTCCTTTGGGTTTTTCGAACCAACGTAGAGCGACCCTTCAACTTGATTTTGGTCTTGGTGGTGTCGGTAGCCTTGAGTGATCAAGTATCCTCGAGCCTTATCAAACCCCTGGTTCAAAGAGACCGACCTTGCCGACACCCGCTGACCGCGGCCGAATGCCAAATCCGAGTGACTTGCGGTTCGGGTTATGGTTTTGCTTCCTCCCATGCAGCCAATCATTTTGCCTTGGCCTGGGCCCTTGGATGGGCGCTGCGTTCCCGTTGGGGCAAGGCCGGGCTATGGATCGGTTCGTTATGGGCCGGGCTCGTATGCATTGCCCAAATTCGAGTAGGGGTTCATTTCCCAGGCGACGTACTGGTAGGAGCCCTGATTGGTTTATTTTGTGCATCGGTAGCCCTTCTGTTCCGTCGAGAAGTCTGAAAACCCATCCCAACTTGCCCAATATCCAACGCCCATGAATTCCCTGTTTGCTGTCGGTTTCGCCCTGCTAGCCTCCGGTCTGTTGGGAGGATGGTTAGCCACCGGCGGAAGAGTCCACGGCTCACCCATCGTTTTTCGTTGGTTGTTAACCTTTTGCGGCGGCCTTTTGTTCAGCACCGCCATTCTGCATCTGCTCCCGGAGGTCCTTTCTTACGGTCATCCCAACGAGAATCTATGGTTGCTCGCTGGCTTTTTTATGCAATGGATGCTCGAAAAATTCTCCGCTGGAATTGAACACGGGCACCTGCACAGCGGACACGATCATCGCTGCGATCATCCGATTCATCCCATGGATGACAAGTTAACCCAACACCACGATTCTTCGTCCCAAGAAGGTCCCTTTCGGGTGGGAACGATTCGCTATTGGGGCCTTATCCTCAGCCTCTCTCTGCACGGTTTGGTTGAAGGTCTTCCGTTGGCAGGGTCGGCAACCCTCCAAAGCTCGGCTACTTTTTGGAGTCCACTCTTGTTGGGCATTTTGTTGCACAAGGCCCCCACCACTTTTGCGTTGACCGCCTTGATGATCCAAGAAAAGGCCCGACCCCTGCTGATTTGGGTTTCTGTGATTGTGGTCGCTTCGATGACCCCGCTGGGCATGTTACTGGGCCAAAGTATGGGCCAGGCCGGTGAAGGCAGTCGAGAAATCTTGCACGCGCTGATGGCCTTGGCAACGGGTTCGTTTCTTCAAATTGCCTCCACCATCCTTTACGAAAGTAGTCAAAATCATCGCCTCAAGCCCTGGCAAGCCATTGGTGCCCTCTTGGGTGCTTTGGTAGCCTATGCCATGGGTCATGGCGCCTAAGTTTATTCCATCAACCCTACCAAAAACTCACCATCATGTTCCAAGACGACACCCTCAAAGACCGGCATATCCTCGTGACCGGTGGCGGCAGCGGACTGGGCTTGGCCATGGCCACCTACTTCCATCAATTGGGCGCGCATGTGGCCCTCTGCGGTCGACGACCCCAACCGCTTCAGGAAGCAGCCGATGCCATTGGAGAGAGGGCTGTCGCTATCCCCTGCGATGTCAGGGACCCGGAACAAGTGCGGGCCATGTTTGACGAGTTAACCCGTCGTTGGGGCGTAGTGGACGGTTTGGTCAACAACGCGGCCGGGAATTTTTTGTCCGCGTCGGAAGACTTGAGTCCCAATGCTTTCAATGCGGTGGTTGATATTGTGCTCAAAGGAACTTTTCACTGCACCCTTGAATTTGGGCAACGAATCATCGCAGCCGGTACACCTTCCAGCAATGTGATAAATATCGTTACCACGTATACCGAGACGGGGTCATCGTTCGTCCTTCCATCGGCCTGCGCCAAAGCGGGTGTCTTGGCCATGACCAACAGCCTGGCCGTTGAATGGTCCACTTACGGCATTCGGCTCAACGCCATCGCACCAGGTCCCTTTCCAACCGAGGGTGCTTGGTCCCGCTTAATGCCCGATCCATCCATCGAAGAGACCTACAAAAGGGGCATTCCCTTGGGTCGTTATGGAAAGCCAGAGGAACTGGCTCAGTGCGCTGCCTTTTTGATGAGCCCCATGGCCTCGTATATCCAAGGGGGTTGCATAACCATTGATGGCGGGGAGCGGCTCATGGCCGGTCAGTTCAATCGCTTTGTGCAATGGATGCCCAGGCCCATGATCAAACAAGCCTTTGAGGCAATGAAGCCTCGCAAATAGTTTATCTTTGACATTCAAAATTGAGCGCCCTAACCTTACGCCATGCACTTTAAACTAGCCGTTGCCTTTACCATCCTGACCCTGCTTTGGACAGGGTACATTGTTGCTTCCGCTATCATGGCACCTCAGCGTTTAAGCTATATTGACATGTTGCTGCTTTGTGGCTTGATTGCCGCCATGAGCTACTTCGCGACCCAGGGAGCGTACAAAGACGTTGACAACGAGCGTAAAGCCGGCTGATTCGGCCCACCGACTCCGCCAACACGGGGTTCGTTCCACCCCGTTTCGAAGGGCCCTACTCCAGGTTTTGGGTGAGTCCTCCGTGGCCTTAACCCAGGCCCAACTAATTCAAATGCTGGGGCATGACACCGATCGTGTTACCCTGTACCGCAACCTTCGTTCCCTGATGCAGGCTGGAATCCTCCATGAAATCAATGCCGGAACAACCAACCCATGCTATGCACTATGTCCCCCCGTTTGCGATGCAACCGAGCACCAGCATCGACATATTCACTTTCGATGTGATGCTTGCGGCGCAACCCATTGCGTAGACTCTTTGGAACCGCCCTGGCCCGTTTTGCCAACGGGTTACCGGGTCCGAGATTGGAAATTAACAGCCGAGGGTCTTTGCAAAACCTGCTCCAAATCCCAGAAATAAAGCCTACGTGGCGCCTCAAGCGAGGTTG
>RFPG01000175.1 GCA_009926245.1 Sphingobacteriia bacterium
CAATCCTTAAGGGTAGCCCAATGAGAACCGGCAATTTGTTGCAACAACGGTTTGAGCATTTCCCATTCCCCATCGTACACATCCATGTGCAATGCACGGAGTTCCTCGGGGCCCATGCTTCCGTCCGCATGGCTATCCATAAGGCTCGATATGCGCAGTCCGCGGGTTCTGGACTCGTAACGAGTGGAGATATGCTCGGCAAGGGGATGATCCACCTGTTCCTGGTTGGCGGAGGCTACATAGCCCGTGGCAGGGTTGAGTCTGCGGTACAAATCGTGCATGTTGGTGAAGGGAATACGGGCCGCCCGGCGATTCCCGATACGGATACCCCGCTGAGGATCAGGGTGAATCAAGGCTGCGCCGGCAGTCATCATGCCAATATTCCCCGCCGCATCCGCGAGCACAATGTTCTGGGGCGGCTGTCGGAAATGATGCAAGGCGCTGAATGCCTGTTCAACATTCGCGGCTCTTTCGAGGTAATGAAAGGCGGCCCCCTCATTACCCGCTTGTTCGCCAATCCAACGCAGAGCCAAGAGGTTCCCGGAAGCTGTATCGGCAGGACCGAAATAGGTGCGGTAGTATTGCTTACGCACCGCATCTTTCTGACCTTTGACAGCGATGGAGACCTCAAAAGAATCCAAGGGCTCCCAACGACCGTCAAGCTTGTAGCGGCCTTTGCCATCCCTTTCCAACAGATAGAAATCGGTCAGATCCCAAGTGGCGTTGGTCATGCCCCAAGCCACATACTGGTTGAAGCCAGTGATCACAAAGGGGGACCCAGCAACCCCAAAACCGCGGCTCCATGCGCCCGCTTTTCCGTCTTTGGCAACCACTTCTTTGTGAATTTCGTACCAGGTCGATGGAAAGGCGAGCATGAGGTGGGTATCGTTGCAGAGGTAGGGGCGGCCGTTGCGGGTGCGGCGACCGGACACGGCCCAATTGTTGCTTCCGAGCCCGAAATCGTCCATGGTTTTGACCTTGGCCTGCGGAAAACGCATCATGGAAACCGGACTCAGCGGGGCTGGGCTGCGGTATTGGTACACTCCGGAGCTGCCGGAGACCCGTTGTTCCGCATCCAGGCCGGGGACCGTGACTAAACGGCGGTATTGCGTCTCGTCCATCGCAAATTCAGGGTAGATGGGATGCCGCAATTCGGCCGGGATCCGGGTGGGGTACCAGAAATTATAACATGCTTCGCCCAGGACAAACTGCATTTCCGTAGCCTTCAAATCGTCTTCGTTGTAGGACAAAATATGGGACATGTACCGTAGCAAATAAAACAAATTTTCTTCCTTCCATGGGCTGGGCTCAAAGCCTAACAAATGAAATTCCAAAGGCTTGTCGCCAGGACCCATCGCGGCAATATAATCGTTGATACCCCGGGTATAGGCGGCGATTTCGGCAGCCATAGCAGGCTCATCTGCAGCATATTGGTTCCACCATAGCGGGGCTTTGCGTTCGAATTCCAACTTGCGCCAGAACATATCACTTTCCAAGGCGACCGCACCGACGACTTCGCTGATTCGCCCTTTGACCACACGGCTCATCAATTCCATCTGAAAGAGGCGATCGCGGGCATGCATCCACCCCACACCGTAGGCGACTGCTTCGGCACTCTCCCCGAAAATATGCGGGACCCCCAAACTGTCGATACCTATACGGAGATCGGCATAGGGGCCTTCGATTTCAAGATCCTCATCTTCCGCGCCGGTGATCCGTAAGGGTGATGATGACCAATGAAAAAAGGAATGAACCGGGGGAAGCCCCTCCCAAGGCTTGTAGAGCAGCCAGCACCAGGCCAGTGTTGCTCCTAACAGGAGTAAACGAGATCGCACAGACGAAAATAAAGCCCATTGTGGCTATTTTTAAATTAATATTGATAAACCAAACCTACATTATGCTCGTTTTCAAGACCTCGGCCTCCCGTTTTGTTTGGATCTTCTCCCTGGCCATCGTGGCTGCGCTCGCTTGCTTGAACCCCCTTGCGGCACAATCCACGGGCGGTTCGGCCCTGATTCGAGGCGAAGTCCGGGATACCCGCAACGGACAATCCCTGGTGGGGGCTTCGGTAATCATCCGCGGCACCACCCAAGGCGCAACCACCAACCTTGATGGTAAATTCAGCATCGAGGGCAACCTGGTGAGTGGGCAATCGTATCCGCTGGTGGTTTCGTACATTGGTTATAACACCGCCAACATCAACGGGGTAGCCGGGGGTAAATCCTTGATAATCAAGCTCGAAGAAAGCGCTTTGGATTTGCAAGGAGTGGAGGTCGTGGACTCCCGGATTTCGGAGAAACAAAAAGAATCGGCCTTGACGGTGGAGGCCATGGATATTCTGGCCGTTAAGGAAACTCCTTCGCCCTCTTTCTACCAGGGCTTGGGTACCATGAAGGGGGTGGATTTGACGACGGCTTCGTTGGGTTTTGTGATTATCAACACCCGCGGTTTTAATTCAACATCGCCGGTTCGTTCGTTGCAATTGATTGACGGAGTGGATAACCAGGCACCCGGTTTGAATTTTTCGCTGGGTAACTTCCTGGGGGTCTCGGAATTGGATATCCAAAAAGTGGACCTGGTGGTGGGGGCTTCGTCGGCGTTTTTTGGCCCAAATGCCTTCAACGGCGTGATTAACATGAGCACGCGTTCGCCTTTTCAGCATCAGGGGATCAACGCCAGCATCAAGGTGGGCGAAAGGGCGCTGACCGAAACGGCCTTCCGCTACGCCTGGGCCAACAAGGACCGGAACGGCAACGACAAAATGGGTTGGAAGTTTAACATGTTCTACCTCAAGGCCAACGATTGGAGGGCGGAGAATTATGGGCCATCCACGGCCTCCCAGAACCCCAAAGGGGCTCCCGGAGGTTACGATGCGGTGAATGTGTACGGGGACGAGGACGAGGGGCGTTTCAACGATGCCCGGGCCGAAGCTTTGCAATTACCGGGCCTTGGCATCTTTTACCCATCGGGGTACCGGGAGGCGGATTTGGTGGATTACGATATCAACAACCTCAAGCTAAACACGGCTTTTCATTACATGCTCAAGCCCAAAGTAGAGTTCATTGCTTCGTCCAATTTTGGAACAGGGACCACGGTGTACCAAGGCGAGAATCGCTTCAGGCTCAAGAACATCCTCTTTTTCCAGAACCGCTTGGAATTGCGCAAAGAGGACGATTGGTTTATCCGGGCCTATGCGACCAACGAGGATGCAGGGGATTCCTACGATGCGGTGGCGACCGCCAAAAGAATGAAGGAAACCTTTCATACCCTGGATATTTGGAACAAGTCCTATGCCTCGGTTTGGCAAACCTCGATCCTGGATTCGATTTATGGAATCGGGGGAAAGCCGGGTTTGTTGCCCGATCACTGGCGGCCTTACCGGGGTTCCTTTTCGGGGATCCCGACGGCGTTGGGCGATAGCTTGAATTTCTTTTTGAATGCACCCGGTGCGGCGGAGGCGTTGGCGCGTTGGCACAACGAGGTCCGCTTCCGGGTGAACAACGGTTACCAGACCGGGAATATCCGGGATGCCAATCCCCTACCCTTTGCCTTGCCAGGTTCGGCGGCCTTTGATTCGCTGTTTAACGTAATCACCACCACCCTGCCGAACAAAGGACGGGGCGGGACTTTGTTTTACGACAAATCGGCCCTCTATCATTTGCAGGGCGAGAAGCGTTTCAAGCCTATCGAAAACATGGAAGTGGTGGTCGGGGGCAGTTTCCGCCAATACCGCCCGGACAGCCGTGGGACCATTTTCAGCGATACCATACGCTTGAGCTACCAGACCAAGGATTCGTCCTACAAGGTTTGGAACCCGCTGATTTTGGATAGTGTCTTGGT
>RFPG01000176.1 GCA_009926245.1 Sphingobacteriia bacterium
TCTAGATCGCTTCGTCCAATTCAACGTGCTACTGAAAACAATTAACACAACAAGTGCCAAGAAAACTTTAGAAAACCACTTAAATAATGCTTTTAAACCCAGATTCTCCATGAGGACTTGAAATGACAACGCTGTACAGTTTGATGAATTTTTTGCGCAAAAAAGTGGACCGCGATTTTGAGACCAAATTATTGGTAACCCATATTGGGCAAGGGTATCGGATGACCGATGACCCAAACAGTGAGCCCGAGGCGTAGTTTCGTTGACCCTCAGGGTCCGATTGCTGGACAAAGAGGTCGAATGAAATTGGATGACGATTCGTAATCAACTGAGCAGGACCCTTTTGGGCTTAGTAGCCGGGGTGTTAGGCCTGGTTCTCTTGGGCGTTTATGTCCAGGTTGAAAGGCAGCGGAGGGCTCGTTACGAGGAAGGATTGCGCCTTCGGGCTTATGCCGAAGGGGTGCGGTTCATGGAATCCCCCGGCGAAGTTGCGGCGTTGGGTCCAACACAGGCCCTGGGCGTTGGGTCGGAGGGGGAAAGCCCTCGCTTCTTGGCCCTTTACAGCATTCAAAATCAATTGTTATTCCTCATGGATTCCAGCCATGGTGCTCTACGGGTGGATGCGGAAATGTTGGACCGAATCCGTAGCCAAGGATCGGGCTCTGGGAAAGTTGGAGATTTGGAATGGGCGGCGTTGGCCTTTGGAAGGGAGCAGTACAACGGGTTGCTCGTGGTTTTGGGTGGGGTGGATGAGATCGGACGGCAGCAGGGTGGGCGTTTGGCTTGGATCTTGGGAATAGGATGGGTACTGGGGGTGGTGATGACATGGTTTTTGTCGTATGGATTTGCAGGGAGGGCGCTACGTCCGGTGAGCCATCTGCTGGACCGGGTCGATGATGTCCAATCCGAACAGGCTTTGCAATTCAATTTGCCCGAAGCCGACCGCAACGATGAAATCGGACGCTTGGCCCGCAAATTCAACGAATTAATGGACCGACTGCGAGAAGCGCTGGGAACCCGTCAACAGTTTTTGGGCCTGGCCTCCCACCAACTTCGAACCCCTTTGGCATCGATGAAGACCGAAATGGAGGTCCTACTACGCCAAGAGCGGAGCCCCGAAGCGTACCGCGCCGCCTTGGTTGGTCTGCTGCAGCGATTGGACGACCTGAATTCAACCGCCCAGCGATTGTTGACCTTGGTTCAATTGGAGGCCGGGGGCGAGGCCCTGCGCAGCACCCCGCTGGCATTGGATGAGGTCTTGCTGGAGGTGCAGGCCTGGTGGAAGCGCCACCGTCCGGATGCCGATGTGGAGTTGCATTTGGACGAACAAGCCGAAGGTGCCGATCGATTTGCTGTGCGTGGGGACGAAGAGCTCCTCAAAACCGCGTTGAACAACCTGATTGAAAACGCCCTCAAATACAGCGAGGACCCTTGGGTTCAGCTGAACCTACGGCAGGGGCCAATCTTTGGGCATGCTTAAGGCGATTTTAATCTTTTTGTTGGTTATGTGGACAGTGGGCTGGCTGTTCCGTTGGCTCTTGCCTTTTCTCTTGCTGCGTTGGATGCGGCGTTTTCAGGATCAGATGAAGCAGGTTCCGCGTCCACCGAATAACAACCGTGCCGCTGGCAATGAACCATCGGCTCCCAAAAATCGTCCCTCGACCTTGGAATCCAAAGGCGAGTATGTGGATTACGAAGAAATCAAGTAAAGGCTAAATTTTATTGAATCGTGTTATGAAAAAGTCTATTCCTCCAAGTTCGGCCCCCTGGAAGGGGCATCTTTTTGCGGTGATCCTTTTGGGAGCCTTGGCTCTACTCTACAATTACCCCGTTCTCAGCGGCAAGGGCCTCCGCATGGAGGATATGACCCAGGTGCAGGGCATGGCCAAAGAATTGCAGGATGCCAAGGCCAAAACCGGTCATTATCCCCTGTGGACCAATTCGTTGTTTGGTGGAATGCCTGCTTACCAAATTGCGATGGAGACCCCTTATTCGCTGATTCAATACGTCGGAAGGATTTTTTATGTCTGGTTGCCCGAGCCGGCTAATTTGATGCTGCTTTCGATGTTGGGAATGTACTTTTTGTTGGTGGTTTGGGGATGTAGCCGTCAGCTTTCCATCTTGGGGGCATTGGCCTTTGCCCTGAGTTCGTACAATATTATCATCATTGATGCGGGCCATGTTACCAAGGCCTTGGCCATTGGCCTGATGCCCCCGGTATTGGCCGGCCTGCATTTGTTGTTTACGGGGCGCTCGCTTTTTGGGTTGGCTGTGTTGGCACCCGCCCTGGCTCTCCAACTCTTTGCCTACCATTACCAGATTACCTATTACCTGGGCCTCATGATTGCCCTCTATGTTCTGTATGCCTTGGTGGAACACCTCCGCCGAGGCGCGCTCAAAGCCTGGACCCTGTCCTCCGCCCTGGCCTTGCTGGCCTTGGTTTTGGCCTTGGGTTCCAACTGGACTCACTTTGCGCTGACCAACGAATACGCCAAGGAAACCATGCGCGGTGGATCGGATTTGCTCAAACTCCAAAACAAGGGGGATAACGGTTTGGACCGGGAATACGCCCTCAAATGGAGCAATGGAATAACCGAAACTGGCACCTTGTTAATCCCCAACCTGATGGGTGGAGCCTCGCAGACCCCGCTGGACAAGGGATCTGCCACCTACGAAACCTTGGTCAGTGCAGGGGTTCCCGAATCGCAGGCCTTGGCCTTTGTGGAGGCGGGGGTTCCCACCTACTTTGGGGATCAGCCCGGCGTGGCCGGTCCCACCTACTTTGGGGCCTTGATGATTTTCTTGTTTGTGCTGGGTTTGTTGACCCTCAAAGGCTCTCTGCGCTTTTGGTTGCTGGCCTGCGTTTTGGTCAGTGTCGCTTTGAGCTGGGGCCGCAATACTCCTGGGTTCACCAATCTTTTGATGGACTATTTGCCCTACTACAACAAATTCCGTGCGGTGGCCATGAGTTTGGTCATGGCATCCCTGGCCGTTCCTTTGTTGGCGGTGCTCTTTGTTCGGGCTTTGTTAAACGGAGAGTTGGACCGCACGCAATTGCTTTCCCGACTCAATACCACCTTTGCGGTTTTGGGCGGAATATGTTTGTTGTTGGCCGTGGCGGGTTCCATGTTCTTTGATTTTTCGACCGCGCTCGATGATAGCGAGCAATGGAAAGGCATTAATGGCTTGGTGGATGCCTTTCGGGATGACCGAGCGGAGCTGCTCAGCAAGGATGCCTGGAAGTCCTTGTTGGTGATGGCTTTGGGTTATGCGGCTCTGAGGGCTTATCTACAGAACCGTCTCAAAGCCAGCCTTTTGGTTCCGGCTCTTTTGGTGATTTCGACCGTGGATTTGTGGGTGACGGACCGTCGTTATTTGTCCGAATCGGATTTTGAGCGCAAGAGCCGTTTGGAAGTTCCGTTCGAGATGACCGAGGCCGATCGGGTGATTTTGAACAACGAGACCGCTCTGCATTACCGGGTTCTGGATTTTGGCCAACAGAATCCTTACAACGAAAACCGGGCCGGTTATTTTCACAAATCCCTTGGGGGCTACCATGCGGCCAAGCTCAGCCGTTTTGAGGATGTCAAAAACAAGTACCTGGGCGGCCAAGGCGAAGGTCCCAAACAGAATATACTCAATGCCTTCAATGTTCGTTGGGTGATTTATCCACCGCAGGAGCAGGGCCAGGCTCCTGTGGCCATGCCGAATCCGGCGGCTTTGGGGAATGCTTGGTTGGTGCGTTCCCTTCGTGTTGTTCCCGATGCCCAGGCCGAGTTTGATTCGTTGGGGGTTGTGGATTTGGGACAA
>RFPG01000177.1 GCA_009926245.1 Sphingobacteriia bacterium
ATCGACCGCAAAAAGAAGTTTCCTGTTACCACCTTGCTTCGGGCCATCGGCTACACATCGGACAAGGATATTTTGAATATTTTTGACCTTGCCGATGAGGTGAAGGTGAGCAAGGCCGCCCTCAAAAAGGTGGTGGGACGTCGATTCGCCGCCCGCGTTCTCAAGAGCTGGGTGGAAGACTTTGTGGATGAGTCCACCGGCGAAGTACAGAACATCAGCCGGAACGAGATTCTGATTGAACGGGATGTCGTCTTGGAAGATTCCATGATTGACCTGATTGTGGAAGCCGGTGTGAAGAACATTATTCTTCACAAAGAAGATGTGTTGATTGGAGACTATTCCATCATTTTTAACACCCTCAACAAGGACATCTCCAACTCCGAAACGGAAGCCCTTAACCATATTTACAAGCAACTTCGAAACGCTGATCCACCGGATGATGAATCCGCTCGTCAGATCATCGAGAAGTTGTTTTTCTCTGATAAGCGCTATGATTTGGGCGAGGTGGGTCGCTACCGCATCAACCGTAAATTGGGCATGGAGACCTCCACGGAGGTCCGCGTTTTGACACGGGATGACATTGTGGCCATCGTTAAGTATCTGATCCAATTGTCCAATTCCAAGGCCGATGTGGATGATATTGACCACTTGAGCAATCGCCGAGTGCGCACGGTTGGAGAGCAATTGTTTGCCCAGTTTGGGGTTGGTCTGGCCCGTATGGCCCGGACAATCCGCGAGCGCATGAATATTCGGGATAATGAAGTCTTTGCCCCGACCGATTTGATTAATGCAAGGACCTTGAGCTCGGTGATTAATTCCTTCTTTGGAACCAATCAGTTGAGCCAGTTCATGGACCAGACCAATCCGCTGGCCGAAATCACCCACAAGCGGAGAATGTCCGCCCTTGGACCCGGTGGTTTGTCGCGTGAGCGCGCTGGTTTTGAGGTACGCGATGTTCACTACACCCACTACGGTCGTTTGTGTACCATCGAGACGCCGGAAGGTCCGAACATTGGTTTGATTTCCTCGTTGTGCACGCACGCCAAGGTGAACAACATGGGCTTTATCGAAACCCCGTATTGGAAGGTGGATGGGGGCAAAGTAACCCTGAGTCCTTCGGAGAACAAAAACGAACCCGGTGCTTGGAAAGCCATTTTCTTGAGCGCCGAGGACGAGGACAACCGGACCATTGCCCAGGCTAGTTCGGATGTTGATGTTCATGGTCATTTCAAAACCAATCAGGTCAAGGCCCGCCTCATGGGGGATTTCCCAACGGTGGATCCAAAGGCCATCGAATACATGGACGTTGCACCCAATCAGATTGTGGGCATCGCTGCATCGTTGATTCCTTTCTTGGAGCACGATGATGCGAACCGTGCCTTGATGGGTTCGAACATGCAACGCCAGGCGGTTCCTTTGCTCCGTCCCGAAGCACCCATCGTGGGCACCGGGTTGGAAGGCAAAGTCGCGCGGGATTCTCGCGCCATGATTAACGCCGAAGGCAACGGGGTGGTCGAATACGTCGATGCTAATAGCATTGTGGTACGTTACGAGCGTTCTTCCGAGGACCGACTGGTTTCTTTTCAGTCCGATGTACGCACTTACAATCTCATCAAATTCCGCAAAACCAACCAATACACCTGTGTTAACCACAAGCCTTTGGTGCGGGTTGGGGACCACGTTCAGCCTGGTGATGTATTGGTTGAAGGTTATGCCACTCAGGCCGGGGAATTGGCCTTGGGTCGTAACCTCAAGGTGGCCTTCATGCCTTGGCAGGGTTACAACTTTGAGGATGCCATCGTGATTTCGGAGCGGGTTGTCCGCGAAGATTGGTTCACTTCGGTTCACATTGAAGAATTCGAATTGCAGGTGCGGGATACCAAACGCGGCGAAGAAGAACTCACCGCTGATATTCCCAATGTCTCCGAGGAGGCTACCAAAGATTTGGACGAGAACGGTTTGATCCGTGTTGGTGCCGAGGTGCGCGAAGGCGATATCCTCATCGGCAAAATCACACCCAAAGGTGAAAGCGATCCATCGCCCGAAGAAAAATTATTGCGTGCCATCTTTGGCGACAAAGCCGGCGACGTGAAAGACGCTTCGTTGAGGGTACCTCCTTCGATGACCGGTGTGGTGATTGACAAAAAACTCTTTACCCGCGTTCGCCGTGACAAATCCGGTAAGCAGGAAGAAAAATTGTTGCTTGAGCGTATTGATCAGGACTTGGCCAAAGAGGCGGCCACCTTGCGCACCACCTTGGTTGACAAATTGATGGAGGTAGCCGAAGGCAAAGTTTCTCAAGGGGTCTTCAACAAACTTGGCGAAGAAATTATTCCCAAAGGAGTCAAATTCACCCGCAAAGGATTTAACGAGGTTGACTACGACAAAGTCAATGCCAAAGGTTGGCTTATCGACAAAGAGAAAAGCGAACTCATCGAGCGCCTTCACAAAAACTACATGCTCCGTCTCTCGGAGTTGAACGGTGAGGCCAAGCGTCGGAAGTTCAATATTCAAGTGGGTGATGAATTACCAGCCGGTATTAATCAATTGGCCAAAATCTATGTTGCCCAGAAGCGTAAGCTGAAGGTGGGTGATAAGATGGCCGGTCGTCACGGTAACAAAGGCATAGTCGCCCGTATTGTACGGGATGAGGATATGCCTTTCACCGCCGATGGCAAGCCGGTGGATATTGTTCTGAATCCGCTCGGGGTACCATCGCGTATGAACCTGGGTCAGATTTATGAGTCCGTATTGGCATGGGCCGGTAAAGAATTGGGAGTAAAATTTGCGACTCCTATTTTTGACGGTGCCAGCTACGAGGAGGTGAAGGATTACACCATCAAGGCCGGCATTCCCGAATTGGGAGGTACTCAATTGTACGACGGTCAGACCGGTATGGCTTTTGACCAGAAAACCACGGTCGGTGTTATCTACATGCTCAAGCTGGGTCACATGGTCGATGACAAAATGCACGCCCGTTCCATTGGACCCTACTCACTCATTACGCAGCAGCCGCTGGGTGGTAAGGCTCAATTTGGTGGTCAGCGTTTTGGTGAAATGGAAGTTTGGGCATTGGAAGCCTTTGGCGCCTCCAATATTTTGCAGGAAATCCTTACCTACAAATCGGATGATATTGTGGGCAGGGCCAAAGCCTACGAAGCCATTGTGAAGGGCGATCCCCTCCCACCGGCCAATATCCCAGAGTCCTTTAATGTATTGTTGCACGAGCTTCGCGGTTTGTGTTTGGATGTTCAACTCGATTAATCAACGCCCATGTCGTTTAGAAAAGATTGGAAGGTCAAGAGCAATTTTACCAAAATCCGCATCGGGCTTTCTTCGCCGGAAGCCATCTTGGAGCGTAGCCAGGGGGAGATCATCAAACCCGAGACCATTAATTACCGGACCTACAAGCCGGAAATGGGTGGCTTGTTCTGTGAGCGCATTTTTGGTCCGGTAAAGGATTACGAATGCCATTGCGGTAAGTACAAGCGTATCCGTTACAAAGGCATCGTCTGCGATCGATGCGGGGTGGAGGTCACCGAAAAGAAGGTGCGTCGCGATCGCATTGGACATATCAAGTTGGTGGTACCCGTTGCCCATATCTGGTATTTCCGTTCCTTGCCCAACAAAATCGGTTACCTGCTTGGTCTGCCTAGCAAAAAGCTGGACATGATCATTTATTACGAGCGGTATGTGGTGATTCAGGCCGGTATCAAAGAGGGCCAACTCCAAAAAATGGATTTCCTGACCGAGGAAGAGTATCTGGATCATTTGGATTCTTTGCCTAGGGACAACCAGCACCTTGACGAT
>RFPG01000178.1 GCA_009926245.1 Sphingobacteriia bacterium
GTAATCTTTCCGATAGGGATATCCTGAATGTCCAACTCATCCCTTTCGATAAAGAAAAGAAGGAGGTCAAAAGGCCCTTCGAAGCGATTTAGACGAATTTGATAGGTCTCGTTCATGGAATGGGACGAAAGATAGTTTGGAAATCAAAGCCCGGGGCCGGCCAAAACAACCACCGCCTTGTCCGGATCCAGGTAGGTTTGGGCCATGCGGCGAAGGGTCGTCGGTTCCAAGGTCTGCATGGTCTGAACCGATTGACGGAGGAAATCCTCGCCTAAATCGTGGTGCCAGAGGTCCCAATAGCGGTCCATCATGGCCAGGGGACCGTCCATACCCGCCATCCACTGACCCCTCAAATACGACAAGACCCTCTCAAATTCAACTTTGCCAACTTCCTCTTCGCGCAGCCTTTGCATTTCAAAACGAACCTCCTCCAAAGCCAACTCAGCGGACCCCGCCTGCAGTTCCGATTGAATGGTCATCAACGCATGGTCGCCAAAGGAACGCAAGCCCGCACCGACCCCGTAGGTCAACCCCTTGTCCTCGCGCAAATTCTGCATAAGCCTGGACCCAAAATACCCCCCCAACAGAACCGTCATGATTTTGAGGGCATGGTAATCGAAATGGTTTTTGGAAGGAAAAACCAAGGTTGACCGCAAGGCGACCTGAACCGCATCGGGCATGGGGAGGTGCATCAGCGAAGGAGCCGGCTCCGGAATCACCAAGGAAAGGGGCTCCATGAGATTATCTCTCGATGTTGTCGTGTTGCCAATCGCTGGATGTTCTGCATGCGGCCAAGCACCTCCTATATCTGCCAAGATGCGCTGCAGGAAACGATCCGCAGAAGGACCGCAAAGACCCAAGGCCGGAGCCTTTTGGCGAATCAACAACCGATGGGCAGCCCGTAGATCATCGACCGTGACCGCTTCGTAATCGGCCGGAAAAGATAGCCGCTGCTCGGGATGCCCGTAGGGGTATACCAACGAACGGCTGCGGCGGGAAGCAGCCACCGTGACCTTTCGGGATTCAATATTCCAATGCTGAATTTTGGATTGGATCACACGATTCAAGGCCTCCGGATCAAAGGCCGGTTCCAGCAAAGCCTCGAGGAACAGTGGCCATGCATGATCGACATAAGCCTCCAAAACATACAGGGTTGCCGTGCAACGCTCTTGCTCGATTGAAAAATGCGCTTGGGCACCCCAAAAATCCATAGCACCGGTCCATTCAGAAGCCGAATGACGGGTGGTACCCTCGCTCAAGAGGCGGGTCATCAAACGACCGGATAAAAAAACCGGTTCTTCCCAGGTTCCTGATTTCCATTGAAGTTCAATTCGTAACAAAGGTTCCCGGCCTAGGTTCAAAACAGAGGCGGAGACCTGGTCGTTCCCCGCTGAGACAGGCCAAGACCAGGTCAGTTCAGGCTGATCAGGGACCGATGGTCGACGATGAAGGTCAGGATTCATGCTCAGTGGGGATATACCTCAAAACCGAGGCGTTGGAGGGCTGAAGGATGGTGGATGCCTGCTCGCGAATCATAGCCGGGGTGACCGCCCGGTACCGATCCAATTCGAGATCGTAATCTTCGGCACGGCTGAGGTATTCAAAATAACACAGATTCATCGCCATATTGAGGCCCTGCAAGCGGGCGAAAACCAAGGAGGATTCAATTTGGTGCAGGCTTTTATCGCGCTCGAATTCGGTGATTTCTTCGTGACGCAGACGTTCCAGGGATTCCCATACGGCGTTTTCGGCTCGGTCCACCTCCACACCCGGGGCGCAATGCCCGCTGACGACCAACAAGCCCGGATCCATATCCCCCGTCACATAGGCATTCAGGTCCGAAAAAAGTCCACGGTCCATGACCAAATCCCGGAATAAACGCGACGATTGCCCCCGCGATAACACATCAGTGATTAGGTCGCAAGCTTGGTAGGCCGCGTCCCCCCTGCCGGGCATGTGAAAGGCCATGTATAGCGCAGGGGCTGGATAGGTTCCGTGTTTGTCCAAACGACGAATCCCGTTCTGCACCGGCTCCTGGGGCCTAGGTTCGGCCTGGTAGCCCGATGGGGCCCAATCGCCAAACCAGCGATGCACGGCATCCAAAACGTGCTCCGCTTCGTAAGGCCCGCTCACGGCCAAAATCATCCGATCGGGGGCGTAAAAACGATTTTTGAAATCCAAGACCACCTCCAAGGTGGCTTTTTCGATATGAGCCGGTTCCTTGCCAATGGTCGCCCAGCGGTAGGGATGAACCGAGTAGGCCAAGTTCCGCAATTCAAGCCAAGCATCCCCGTAGGGTTGGTTGAGGTAGCGCTGTTTGAATTCTTCGATCACCACGCTCTTTTGGGTGTCCAACGCGTTTTGATCGATGACCGGATGGCTCATACGATCCCTTTCCAACCATAACGCCACCTCCAACTGATGGGCCGGAAAAGTGAGGTAATAATCTGTCAAATCATTGGACGTAAACGCATTGTTTTCGGCCCCTATGGACTGAGCCACTTGGTCGTACGATGGAATGTGTTGGGAGCCCGAAAACATCAAGTGCTCAAAAAGATGGGCAAAACCGGTATGATCCGGGTCTTCGTCCCTGGAACCCACTTTGACCATGATATTCAAACATCCCATTCGGGTGTCCGGATCCGGGTGCACCAAGACCGTTAAGCCGTTGGGCAGAATCTTTTTGGTGAAGCCCGTTCTCATGGCTTCGTGGGGAGTTCCAAGCTATGCCCCATTTTGTCCCGTTTGGTTTCCAAATACCGGAGGTTGTGGGGATTGGGAGGCAGGGAAATGGGTATATACGAAACCACTTCCAAACCATAGCCAATTAAGCCGGCACGCTTGGTGGGGTTGTTGGTCATTAACTCCATGCGGTGGACCCCCAATTGTCGTAGAATTTGAGCGCCAATCCCGTAGTCTCTTTCGTCCATCGAAAAACCTAAAGCCAGGTTAGCCTCCACCGTGTCCATGCCTTCTTCTTGAAGGCGGTAGGCCTTGAGCTTGTTGATTAAGCCGATGCCGCGGCCTTCCTGGTTCATGTACAAAATCACCCCTCGCCCTCTTTCCTGAATCATGCGCATGGCTTCGTGCAGTTGAGGTCCGCAATCGCAACGACAGGACCCAAAAATATCCCCGGTCATGCACGATGAATGAACCCGAACCGCGATGGCTTCCTCCGGATTCCATTCCCCTTTGACCAAAGCCAGGTGTTCTTGGGCCACCCCGTCTTGACCAAATGCCACCAGACGAAAATCGCCGTGAACGGTGGGCAAATCCACCTCCACGAGGCGGGTCACCAAGTTCTCGGTGCGCAAACGATAGGCAATCAAATCCTGGATGCTCACCAAAGGCAGGCCGTGCTGGTCGGCGATGCGACGCAAATCGGGTAAGCGGGCCATGGTCCCGTCCTCGTTCATGATCTCGCAGATCACACCTCCGGGGGGTAGACCGGCCAATTTGGAAAAGTCAACGGAGGCCTCGGTATGACCCGCCCGACGCAGGACGCCTTCTTTGCGGGCCATGAGTGGGAAAATATGGCCCGGTCTTCCAAAATCCGCCGGTACCGAAGTCGGGTCCATCAAGGCCTGGATGGTCCGGGCCCGGTCCGGGGCCGAGATACCTGTAGAACAACCATCGCCCAGGTAATCGACGGATACCGTGAAGGGGGTCTGATGGGAGGTGGTATTGTGGGTGACCATGGGGGTCAAATCCAAATCCAAGCAACGCTCCTCGGGCAGGGGGGTGCAAATCAAACCGCGACCGTAGGTGGCCATAAAGTTGATCATCTCGG
>RFPG01000179.1 GCA_009926245.1 Sphingobacteriia bacterium
TGGCAGCGATTGGACGGCGGCGAGATGACCTATGAAAATGCCATACTGTATTGCGATACCTTGCAGCTTGGTAGTTATTCAGACTGGCGTTTACCTTCTCCTTTGGAAGCGCTCTCCATTCTGAACTTGCAAATGAATAATCCGGCACTTGATACTCAATTCTTTACCAAAACAAATGCTGAATACTGGTGGACCTCTCAGCGACAAATTAACGATTCATCCAAGATATGGGTAACTAATTCAGGAGGAGGGATTGGTAATCACCTCAAAACAGAAACCATTTCTGCCGGTGGGCTAAAACGATTTCATATCCGCGCTGTACGGAGTCACGTGCCTCCATTATTCCTAAATAATCATTTTATTTCAAACAATGGTACTACCCATGATATACTTACCGACCTCGTGTGGACATCCCAGGCTTCCATGGATACCTTAACCTGGGAACAGGCCCTCGCTTATGCCGATACCCTTCAGGTAGGTGGGTACAACGATTGGCGCCTGCCCAATATCAAAGAACTTAGGTCCATCAGCCTAGAGTCCAGAATGAACCCATCGACGGACCCAAATTATTTTATAGGCACAAGCTTAGGCAGATTCTGGTCATCGACAACCTTACGAGGACAAGCCCTAAAGGCGTGGTACCTCAATACACAATTTGGAATTACAACTTACGACTTAAAAAGTTCTCGCTTACAGGTTTATTGTGTTAGAAATTCCTCATCCTCTAGCTCTATAAACCAAATATCCACCAGTGAATTCAAAGTCTTTCCCAATCCATTTGAGAATTTTATTCACATCCAATCTGCCGAATTCCCATTAACTTACAAGATATTGGACCTTCACGGCCGTACGGTCATGAGCGGACAAACCGAATATGAAATAACAACAGGATCATTAGCGCCGGGTATTTACTTTTTATGGTTGGAGTCAGTTCCACAGTCTATCCAAAAACTAATCAAGAAGTAACCGTGTTTACCCGAACTAAGCAAATGGCCTAAATAATTATACCTTACCCATCGTGAAGAGCAATTGGATCTGTTGATCCAGCATTCCTCGTGGCGAATTCTCTTTAAGCTGAAGTTAAAATTCAGTAGAATTCATTAGGAGACATCAGAATTAATATACGTGATAAGGCCATTTGCCCCCCTCAAAAACCAAAGCCCCTTGTTGGAGGGGCTTGGGGGTTGATGTTTGGTGGAGGATATCGGAGTCGAACCGACGACCTCTTGCATGCCATGCAAGCGCTCTAGCCAGCTGAGCTAATCCCCCGGAGGACTGCAAATATCGTTCAAGGGAGGGGAAATTCAGCCCCTGGAGTCCTGGGCCCAGCGGACAATGCAATCTGCGGCGCGGGCGGCGGCCGTGGCCCCGCGATCATCGCCGTTCACGCGGGCCAATAGGCCCCTCAGCTCCCCAAAGGCTTGTTTCTGGGCCGCGGCGGCCGCCGAGGACGGATCCAAGAGGGAGCGTAACTCGGCCTCCAGGACCGTCGGGATGGCCCTGGACTGCAAGCGCTCGGGCACCGCTTCCCGGTCCAGAATCAAGTTCACCAAGCTCACAAAGCGCACCTTGACCAGGGCCTTGCCGATGAAATAGGACAGGGGATGAACCCGGTACACCGCCACCATGGGACAACCCAACAAGGCCGCTTCGAGGGTTGCCGTGCCCGATGCCACCAAAGCCGCATCGGCGCAGCCAAGAAGTTCCCGGGTCTTCCCCACCAAACAATGGAGATTCAAACCGAGGGTACGCGCTTCCTCCTCCAAGGGAAGGTAAACGGATCGATCCACACCGGGGGCCATGGCCAAAACCGCGGATATCGGAACAGCGCTCGACACAGAATCACCACCCGACACAAAGCCACCGCTCGACACCTGACCACCACCCGAAAGCCTGGCCAGTGACCGAAGCATGAGCGAGCCGTGTTTGCGGATTTCCTGAAGGCGGCTACCCGGCAACAAGGCAACGCAAGGACCGCTGGGAATCCCCAAAGCCTGCCGCGTCGCCCCCACCTGATCGGATTCCATAGGCCTGCATTGATCCGCCAAAGGATGCCCTACGTAGTGAACCTGCATACCGCGCTGGGCATACCAATCTTTTTCGAAAGGCAAAATACATAACATCAAATCCACCGATTGACGGATCTGACGAACTCGGCCTTCTTTCCATGCCCAGACCTGGGGAGAAATATAATAAACCACCCGAATCCCCAGCGCATGGGCATAACGAGCCATACGCAGGTTAAAGCCCGGATAATCAATTAATAAAAGAACATCCGGCGCATAGGCTTGGAGGTCATTGCGGGCCAAATCCAGCAATCCCAAAATGGTCCGCAAATTGCGGGCCACTTCTGCAAAGCCCATAAAAGCCGTTTCCCGGTAATGCTTGACCAGGTCCATCCCTTGGGCCTGCATGAGATCACCGCCCCAGCCCCTTACCTGCAACGAAGGGTCCCGCCGTTTCCATTCCGCCAAGAGGCTTGCTCCGTGCAAATCCCCCGAGGCCTCGCCCGCTATGCAGTAAACTTTCACGCTTTATTACAACAAAACTTTGATTAACATAACCAGAACCCCATACAAAAGCGTAGCGGCCAAAACCCCCGATGCGCCATCGTCCGATCCCTTGCGTAGATGCCACCAAAACAATCCCAAATTGGGCAAAACCGACAAAGTCAAAACCGGCCCCAGCAATCCACTGTTCCACAGCAAATCCCACCAACCCGCGCCCTCCTCGCTCCGTCCCATCCACAAGATCCATAAGCCCAAAAAACCAACAGGCCCAACCAAAGCCGCCATAAAGCCACGACGCCCGTTTGTTTTACGCCAAAACGCCGGTACCATCCTTTTTTTCAAAAAACCCAATCCTGCATCCCCCAGGCCTGCAATCCGGCCAAGGCATGGTGAGCCGTCAAATCAAACTGCACCGGAACCACCGACGCATACCCGTTTCTCAAAGCCCACTCGTCGGTATCCTCCCCGTGTTCCATCAACTCAAACTCCCCGGTCATCCAATAGTACTTTTTGTTATGCGGGTCGGTTCTTTCCTCAAAATTTTCTTTCCACTTAGCGGCGGCCTGCCGACCTACTTTGAGCCCTTTGAACTGACGTATATCAACCTTGGGAATATTAACATTTAACAAAGAACCCGGCATCAACCCGTGGTTCAAGACCTGCTCGGCCACTCGACGGGCCACTTGGGCCGCTAATCCAAAATCCGCCTCCAAAGCATAATCGCAGAGCGAAAAGCCAACGCTTGGAATGCCTTCAATGGCTCCTTCTACAGCGGCCGACATCGTCCCCGAATAAATGACGTTGATGGATGCATTGGACCCGTGGTTAATCCCCGAAAGCAACAAATCGGGCTTGCGATGCATAATCCGGTCCACCGCCAATTTGACGCAATCCACCGGCGTTCCGCTGGTCTGGTAAGCCGGAATTTCGGGACCAAAAAGCCCTTCCTGGGCCTGCACCCGCAATGGAAACCCTATGGTAATCGCATGGCCCATACCGGATTGAGGTCGATCGGGAGCCACGACCACCAAATCCCCCAAATCCTTCACCGCCTCCACCAAAGCCCGTATCCCCGGGGCATGGATTCCGTCATCGTTGCAAATCAATAGAAGGGGCTTGCTCATGGTTGGGGTTCGCTTTGGGATTTGTTAATGGTGGTTGTATTCGAGGGACGAAAACCCTTCCAAGCCGCAAAACCGACCACGGCCAGCAAGGCCAGATTAAATGCCAAACTTATTTTTTCGCCGCCTATGTAGGTAGCTGGTTCAAA
>RFPG01000180.1 GCA_009926245.1 Sphingobacteriia bacterium
TTGTTAAAGGCCATCATCAGCAGTTGGTAAGCCCCTTGGATCGCAAACAAGCGGCCTTGGAGGGGGGCTTCATCCGGTTGTTCAAATTCCAACCAGACCAAATCGCCGCTTTGATGCAAAACCCGCACCTGCCTCCGCAGAAAACCCTGACCCTGCCCTGAATCCCGGTTCATGCTCACTTTCTCAAAAACAAAGGCTTTGCCTTGATGGTATTGGACCGCTGCCGCGGGCAGGGCCGGTGTCTCTGTCGATAGGACCTCCAAACGGGCCCGCATGAACATCCCCGGTATCAACCCGGGATCGTAGCGATCAAAGTGGCAATGAACTTCGACACTGCGATCCGTCGCAAATTCCTTGCCGATGAGGAGAATGTGGGCGGGGTGTTCAACCCGGGGTTGTTGATTGGTATAGGCCTTGAGGCGTTGATTTTCACGGAGGTAGGGGAGGTCTTTTTCAAAAACATTGAGCCGTAGGTGGACATCCGATGGATCCACCAATTCGTAGAGCGCCTCGCCAGCCCCAATGTACTGGCCGGTGCTGTGGTGAACCTTGGTCACAAATCCTTGGACCGGCGAACGTACCGGTACCTGACGCACCAAGGCGGTTTCGCTAAGATTTGTTATATCAAGGCCGAGGAGCTTTAATTTCTCTTCAAAGGCCTTGGCCTGAACACGGGCGGTACGCCATTCACTGCGGGTATCGCGTTCGGTTTTGGGATTGCCAGCACCGCTGCGTAGGAGTTCTGTTTGGCGTTGAACCTCAGCTTCCAGGTTCTCGGCCCGGATTCGGGTGGACCAATAATCTTCTTGAAGTTGCAGGTAAGCGGGGTCCTCCATAAAGGCCAGGATTTCGCCTTTCTGTACTTTCATCCCCGGCAACAAACGGGTGGAACGCAAGAGGCCCGGCATGGACATCGAAACCGAGATGAGGTTTTGGGGAGGGGCCTCTACCTGACCGCTCAATAGAATTTCGTGGGACAAGGGCAGCAAACGCAGGCTGTCCAAGGCTAAACCTGCTTTTTGGGCTTGTGCAGAATCCAGAATCAGGAGGTTTTTTTCTTGATCTTCGAGGTCCGCAGCCGTTACGCTGCCCTTGGTAGGGTCCCCCGAGTTTCCAAGTTCCGGTTCTTGTTTGCATCCGGTCAAGGTTAGTCCGAAGAATAGGCCGAGAACGATGGCAAGGAGGGGGAGGGTTCCCGTAGAGGCTGGCATGGACTTCAAGAGATTATTGGGGTTGGTTGTTTGCGTTGGGATAATGCCATTGGACGGTGGCTTCGTTGAGCTGATCGGTAAGATCAAGGTGCCTGGATCGCGTCCACAGGATCCGCTCCAATTGGGTAATCCAGGGGAGCAAGTCCAATTCACCTTGGTTCAGTTGGGATTCGGCTTGGTTGCGAAGGGTCTGGGCCAAAGGAAGCAGGAACTGGCTTGAATAATTCCATTGTTCCAACAAAAGATACATTAATTCTCGATCTCTTTTACGCTGGTTTTCGGCAACCGCGAGGCCGTGACGGTATTGCAGGGCTGCGGCTTCGGCTAGGTGGCGGTCGGCTTCGGACTGCAAGCGCCAGGGCTTGCCGCGGAGGGGGAGGCTGATACCGGCTTGCAAAGTATTGAATCGTCGCGACAGGGGATAAAATTGGCCATCCGGTCCCAGGCCCTGGATGCTCATATTGCGCAGGCCCAGGCTCAGGCCCGGGAGGCGCTGGGCTTGAGTGAGTCGGCTCAGGGCCTTGGCTTCGAGCCATTGGTTGTGCAGGCGCAGGACTTCGGGGTGGGTCAGGCTATCAAGCAGATCGGGGTTCGCAGGTTTCCAACGCAAATCGGCTTGGACAGGGTTCGGTAGTCCAGTACCCCCGGTCCAAAACCCAAAATCTCGGGCGGTTTGCTCCAATGCGCTTCGATGTTGGGCCCATTGAAGAGAAGACTCCCCCCGAATCAGCAAAAGTTGATTTCGATCGGCGGCGGATACCTGGCCCTGCTGGTAACGCTTTTCGATCGTTTTGGCTGTTACGGCTAGAATCGAATCGTATTCCTCGTACAACTTGCAACGTGCCCATTCCACCAGGTAACGGTGATAAAGCCGGATAATGCCCGCTTCGAGTTCGGCCAAGGTGCGGGCACCTTCCAGGCGGGCACCTTCCAGGCGGGTCTTGGCCAGGTCCCTGCTGCGTCGATGATAAACAGGCAAGCGCAGGGTTTGGTTGATTTGAACGGCCTGGTCCCTCAGGGCTGAATTGATTTGGCCCCATTCGGTCTGAACGAGGGCAGGGTCCGGAAGGGGGCCTCCCCGAAGTTCAAGGGATCGTGCCTGACGACGCAGGCTGTCGGACTGCAGGAGCAACCAATGGAGCCGTCCTTGGTGCAGAGCGTCTTCCAAGGCGATGGACGTCGTTGTCTGCGAATAGGCCGGGTTGAACAGACCCGCCAACAACCCCAGCAAGAGCGCAACTCGTCGTATCCTCAAAATCCGTCGCATAAATTAGTTGTTAGGAATTGGGGGTGTGGGCGTTGGGAGACTGCGATGCCTCCAAAGGGTGTAGAGCACCGGTAACACAACCAAAGTCATGAGGGTTGCCAGCAACAATCCCCCGATGACGACCGTGGCCAGGGGTCGCTGAACCTCGGCGCCGGCCCCTTGGCTCAGGGCCATAGGCAAAAAGCCCAGGGAGGCCACCGATGCAGTCATCAAAACCGGCCTCAGACGGTTGGCGGTTCCTCGAAGCACCACACCGCGGGCATCCAATGCCGGATCGTCTTCGAGGGACAGGTATTCTTTGATCAGAACAATCCCGTTAAGAACAGCCACGCCAAAAAGCACGATGAATCCAATACCTGCGCTGATGCTGAACGGAAGCCCCCTGGCCCATAACAACAGAATACCACCGACCGCCGAGAGGGGGACCGTCACAAAAACCAAGGCTGCCAGGCGGATGGAACCCATGGCCAGGTACAACAACAGGCCAATCAAAGCGAGCGCCAAGGGTACCACCAGGGCCAAGCGAGCGCTGGCCTTTTGGAGGTTTTCAAAAGCCCCCCCAAAGTGCAGGGTGTAACCCGATGGCAACAATAATTGGGTGCGGCACAGGGCTTGTACATCCCGGACCACCGATTGAACATCCCGATCCCGTACATTAAAACCAACCATGAGCCGTCGGCGGGCATCGTCCCTTTGAATTTGGTTGACCCCGGGTTCCACGGCCACGGTGGCGATTTCGCGCAGTGGGATGCGGCTCCCATCGCGGCAAGCAATGGGCAAATCCCTGACGGCCTCCGCGTTTTGGCGGAGTTCATCGGGCATACGAAGGATGAGATCAAAGCGCTTTTCGTCCTCGATTATTTCCCCCACCTTGCGCCCGGCATAGGCGGTTTGAATTTGATGGTTCACATCGTTGATATCCAGTCCGTAGCGTGCCAGCGCTGGACGGTCAAAGCGTACCACGGTTTGGGGGAGGCCTTCCACCGTTTCCACCCAAACCTCCACGGCACCGGGGACTTTTTGGACCAAGGAGCCGATTTTTTTGCCCAGACGGCTGAGGCTATCGAGGTTCTCCCCGTAGATTTTGATGACCACATCTTGCTTGGCGCCGGTCATGAGTTCGTTGAAACGCATGGCCACCGGGTATTGAAAACCAAAGGCCACCCCGGGTATTTCTTCGAGGGTTTGGGCCATGCGGGCCGAGAGTTCTTCCCACGAAGAAGCCGAGGTCCACTCGGAAGGGTCCTTGAGGATAATCATGAGGTCAGCAGC
>RFPG01000019.1 GCA_009926245.1 Sphingobacteriia bacterium
TAGGGAATTTTGAGGGAAAACATCCCTACCTCCCCTCCTTTGCCCTCATCACAAGGTGGTGGATTCCGGATCCTGCTGTTGCAAATCGTGCATGCGACGATAAAGGCTGCAACTTTGAAGCAATTGGGCATGGGTTCCTTGCCCGATAACTCGTCCGGCATCCAAAACATAAATGCAATCTGCCAAGACCAAAGGCTTAATTTTTAAAGAGATAAGGATGATCCCGCGGTCTCCTTTGGCGCTCAGGATTTTTTGCATCAGCGAGTCCTCGGTGCCACTGTCCAAAGCCGAAAGGGCGTCGTCCAAAACCATCCAACGAGGTTGCCGTAACCAGGCCCTGGCCAGCGCCAATCGTTGTTTTTGTCCTCCCGATAATTGAACCCCTCGTTCCCCGATGCCGGTTTGGAGGCCTTCGGGCAGGTTTGCCGCCCATTCACCCAATTCAACCAGGTTCAGCACCTCCATACAAGTCGCGTCATCGGCATTGGGAGCACCCAATCGGAGATTGGCCCCCAATGTATCGTTCAAAAAAGCTTGTTCTTGGGGAACCCAGGCCACATGACCGTGCAGGCTTCCTTCATTCCAATCGCTCAAGGGGACCCCTCCCAGTTCCAGACTTCCCTGTATCAGAGGGAGTCGACCCGTCAAGAGTTTCCAAAAAGTACTTTTTCCACTGCCAACCGTTCCCGTTAGACCGATGAACTGGCCTGGTTTGGCATCAAATTCGGGCATTTCCAAAACAAATCCATCGCGATAACCGGCCTTGATCTGACGGATTTTCCAATCAGGTACCAGGTCGGACGAATAGCCATCCAATCGATGGGGTCTGGCTTCCCAAGACAAGATGGGTTCCAATCGGGCTTGGGCCGCTTTGGCTTGTTGAAAGATCGAAGCAACCCAGCCCAACGAGGTGACCGGCCAGGTGAGCATGTTGATGTACAAGATGAACTCGGCCAGGTTGCCCAAGCTGACCTGACCTTGGGCCATTAAATGCCCCCCCATCCACACCGTGATCAGGGTACTTAGACCTACCAGGGTGGTGGCCAAGGGAAAGAACAAGGCATCGGCTTTGGCAAAGGCCATGTTCTTGGACCGGTATTCCTCCAAGTCCTGTCCAAAGCGACGGATGAACGCCGGTTCCGCCGAAAAAGCCTGCAGGAGTTTCATGCTCGCCAAACTCTCTTGGACAAAGGCAGTCATCTTGCCCAAATGGGCCTGCACCTTGGCGGAACGTCCCAAAATTTTGAGGTTGAGTAGATAGATTCCCAAAACCAAAAAAGGCATGGGGGTTAAAACCCAAAAAGTCAGGACCGGACTTACCGAAATCATCACCCCGATTACCATCAGGAACATGACCAAGAGGTTGAGGCTGTACATCAAGCCCGGTCCGATAAACATCCGGATTTTGCCCACGTCTTCAGTCAAGCGGGATGTCAGGTCTCCAACCTCAAAACCTTCGACCGCCTGAGGTTTGGCCGCCAGAATACGGGCAAAAAGGGTTTCTTTGAGACGCTGTTCGCAGATCCTGGACATCACAATGAGGGTTTGTCGCATCCAATACATAAAGGCTCCTCTAGCCAACGTTGCGCCCAACAGGCCCAAGAGCAAGGGGGTCAGCGGCTGGGACCCGGGTTGGGACACAGCATCCATGAGGTGTCGAATGATGCGTGGTGGGATCACCCCAAAAACATTGGTCAACACCAGGCATAGCAAACCTGGAATCCACAGCCGCTCCTGACCGCGCAAGGATTGGAGGAGGGCAACCATGGATTTCACACCGCAAAATAAAGGCATTTTGGGCTGGCCTTTGGGTTATTTTTGCCGCATCAATCCCCTACCCATGCCGGAAACCCTCGACACCCTCTCCATGACCGGGCCCATGTCCACCATGCAGCGCATGGGTCACGAACAGCTTGTTTACTGCCACGACGAGTCTTCCGGGCTCCGGGCCATCATTGGCATCCATTCTACGGTCTTGGGACCCGCATTGGGGGGGACCCGCATGTGGAATTATGCCAGCGAAGACCAAGCGGTGATGGATGTACTACGGCTATCCCAGGGAATGACGTACAAGGCATCGGTCGCTGGTTTGGATTTAGGCGGCGGAAAAGCCGTCATCCTTGGGGATGCCCGTCAACATAAATCCGAGGCTTTGTTCAAGGCCTATGGACGTTTTGTCAACTCCCTCTCCGGCAAGTACATTACCGCCGAAGATGTCGGTACCTCCAAATCCGATATGGAATGGATCGCTTCCGAAACAAAGCACGTGAGTGGATTGCCCGAAAGTATGGGCGGTAGCGGGGATCCATCCCCGGTGACAGCCTACGGCGTGTACATGGGGATGAAAGCCGGTGCCCGAGTAGCGCTAGGGAATGATTCCTTGGAAGGCCGCAAAATTCTGGTTCAAGGAGTGGGAAATGTTGGTACCTACCTGGTAGAGCACCTCGTTACCGAAGGCGCCCAAGTGTGGATATCCGACGTGTACCAGCCATCCATCCAAAAGCTGTTGAGTCGTTTCCCTCAACTTCAAGTTTGTCCAGCTGATCAGGTCGCATCGGCCGATGTCGATATTTACGCGCCCTGCGCTTTGGGTGCAACTCTCAATGCCCAAAGCATTGCTGAACTCCGTTGTGCCTTGGTAGCAGGTGGCGCCAACAATCAATTGGCTACCGACGAGGATATGCAGCGCTTGATGGACCGTAGTATTGCGTATGCGCCTGATTTTGTGATTAATGCAGGTGGACTCATCAATGTTTATGCCGAAATCAAGCGTTTGGATCGGGAATGGGCCCTCCAAAAAACCCGCGGGATTTACGACCAAACCTTGGCCATCTTTGAGCAAGCCGCCCAAAACAGGGTCAGCACCAACGAAGCGGCGGTCCGTTTAGCCCATCAACGCTTGACCCAGGTTGCCCATGATCAACAGGCATCATCTTCGCGTTAAGTTGCTGCAATGGCTTTTTGCCAGCAGACAACAAAACCAGGAAGACTATAGGGAAGTCGCCAAGCAGTTCAAAGCATCGGCCTCCACCAGCATGCGTTCCTATGTTATGGCCTTTCGTTTGCTGGATGCCTTGATTTTCTACGCAGGAATTCGTCTCGAAGAGCGTCAGGGTCGTCACCTCCAAGAAAACCGTGATCCAGGTCCGGCCCATGCCTTGGCAGGCAACCCCTTGGCTCCACTCCTTGAAAAAGACCCATCCTATGCGGTGGCCTTGAAATCAACGGGCATCGAAAACATGGAGATATCGACCGACATGCTTCGAGCCATGTTTGATTCGGTCGCCGAAGGAACCTGCACCGCCTCCAAGAACCTATCCCTGGATACCCTCGATGGATTGAAGGTGTTTTTTGATAAGTGCATTTGTTCCGGGGATTGGTACCCCTCCTGGCAACAGGAACACAATCTTTATTGGGACAGTGATCGCTATCTCATTGATCGTCAGGTTCTCCAAACCTTGGATTCGATGAAGTTGGGTTCGCCTTTTCCCGATACCAAAGCCATGTTACAGACCTGGCAAAGCGAAGACACCATGATTCAAACGCTGCTCGAGTCGTTGTTGGGAAATCCATCCGTCCACTTGGAACGCATCGAAAAACATGCCGGTCAATGGGATCCTGACCGCCTGGCCCGTATGGATTTGCTCCTCCTGCAGATGGCCTGCACCGAATGGCTTTTACTACCGGATGTACCTGTTAAAGTAACAATGAACGAGTACATTGAATTGGCCAAAACCTTTTCGACGCCTCAGTCTTCTTCCTTTATCAACGGCCTTTTGGACAAGATCAAAGCCGACCTCCTTCGGGAAGGTTTGATTCAAAAAACCGGTCGTGGCCTCGTCGAATCTTAATTTCATTCCACTATGTCCTTCAAAAATTTGATGTTGCGTGCATCCTATGGGATGGCCTGCCTCGCTTGCTTGACCGGGATT
Source organism: Sphingobacteriia bacterium (assembly GCA_009926245.1). Lineage (GTDB taxonomy): Bacteria > Bacteroidota > Bacteroidia > UBA7662 > UBA7662 > SYHX01. The sequence goes on from RFPG01000019.1 coordinate 3,933, forward strand.
TTCCTCATCACCGCCTGTCGTTCGGAATCGGATTCTCCAAACTTGGATGCCGATTCGGTTGAACTTCCCATCTCCGCAGATGGCCAAAACAAAACCGATCGTTTACCAAAAATGGTTTTTGACAAAGAACTCCATGATTTTGGAATCATCAAGGCCGGCGAAAAGGTGTCATATTCGTTTCGATTTGTCAACCGAGGGGGCGGTGATTTAATTATTCAAAGCGCCAGCGGGTCTTGCGGTTGCACTGTGCCTGATTTCCCCAAAGAACCGATCCCCCCTGGCCGCGAAGGGTACATTCGAGTCATGTTCAACTCCGAGGGCAAAAGCGGCATTCAGGAAAAACAAGTCACCGTCTTGGCCAATACCCTACCGAATACCATCACCGTACGGGTGAAGGCCGAAATCGTTCAACCTTAATTCAAATTAAATTAATTGTTATGAATAATCTACATGTTTTGCTAGCCATGGCCCCACCCCCTTCCGGTTCTGGACCCCAGAATCCCTGGATTAGTTTGTTGCCATGGGTTTTGATTTTTATCGTCTTTTATTTTTTTATGATTCGGCCTCAATCGGTGAAAGCCAAAGAGGAACGTAAATTCAGGGATCAATTGGCCAAGGGAGATCGTGTGGTCACCGTAGGCGGGATGCACGGCAAAGTGGTGGAGGTTTCGACGGAATGGGTTTTGTTGGAAAGTGAATCGCAGGCCCGTTTCAAAGTGGAACGTTCGGCCATCTCCAAAGACAGCACCTTGCATTCGTATCCTCCGGCATCCAAGTGAGCCAACGGATTGGGCTGACCGGTTGCATGGGCTCCGGCAAAACGACCGTGGCGGGTCTTTTTGCTCAACTGGGTATCCCTGTTTACGATGCAGACAATCGAGCCAAAATCCTGATGGTTCAGGATTCCGACTTGCGTGAAAATATCATGTCCTTGTTGGGTCCCACAGCCTATCGACCGGATGGTAGCTTGAACCGGGAAGCGATGGCATCCATCGTTTTCAAAGACGCTGAACTTCTTCAAAAACTCAATGCATTGGTACATCCCGCGGTGGCCCGTGATTCTTTGTTGTGGTCCGAACAACAATCAACCCCGTACAGCATTCACGAAGCAGCCCTGTTAATTCAGAGTGGATCAGCTCAGGGAATGCGTGCTGTTATATTGGTACAGGCTCCTTTGCAAATGCGCATGGAACGGGTCCGCCACCGAAATGGATGGACCGACGAGCAAATCATGGATCGTCTACGCAACCAATGGCCCGAAGAAGAATTAATCCCGTATTGCCGCTATCGCATTGTCAACGATGGAACCCAGTCCCTCTTGCTTCAGGTCCTGGATATTCACCGGGCAATTCTTAGAGATTTGGGGAAATAATTACGGACGCGGGTACCCTCCCGGTGCATCCACCCCAGCCCCAAACCTTGGTAGGTCATTAGGTTCCATCCGTTTCGGAGTTCACCTAAGGCGAGGTTCTGGCCCTGGCAGTACCAGGTAGCGAGGGTTGGGTCCAAGTCCACCACCGGGCAACCATCTTCGAGGCTCCAAGGTCCCGTACGTGGATATCGACCGTGCTTTTTGCCGTAGGCCATGGCCAAATGAGGACTCGGAAATCCGGTAGGAACCGACGAAAGACCGCCTTTGAATAAACGAACATGTTTTTTTAATCCTTCGGCAAGGCTATGCAGATCGGTGGGTCTCCCAAAAGCGGGGCTGTGTTCCGATTCCGATTCAAGTGGTTTGCGCAAGACGGAGCAAAAAAATCCTTCGCCCTGGGTCCGACCGGGCAGCGACCACCACGCCCCATGTTGGGGATCCCAACGCTGGTCCAATTCCGAAGCGTGAACCCAGCCCCATTCTTCGGGTAGGCTCCACTGGGCAGGTTGCAAACGACCGGAACGAATCCATGGCAGAAGTTGACCGGTATTTTCTTCTTGGCCAAAAGTGCAAGTTGAATAAATCATCCACCCTCCAGGACGCAAGGCGCGATAGAGGCTCTCAAGAATCTCGGCTTGCAGCGTTACGAGGGATGTGCATTTGGAAAGCGACCAGTCTTTGGCGGCCTCGCGATGTTTGCGGAACATCCCTTCCCCACTGCAGGGCATATCCACTAGAATTCCATCAAAAAAGGATGGGAGACCTCTCCAGTTTTGAGCTGGGTTCTGTACCAAAAGGACACGATCGCTGCCGCTGCGTGCAACGGTGGCCTCGAGCAAGGGCAAGCGATGTTCCATGGGCTCGGAAGCAACCAACAGGCCATCCTCCGGCAAAATGTCCAAGAGCGTGAGGGTTTTGCCACCCGGTGCGGCACAAGCATCCAAGAGCATTCCCATGGGGGCTCCTTCGGCCTGGAGGCGATTGAGGAGGTAATGAACCAGAAGGCCGGCAGCCTCCTGCACATACCAAGCCCCGGCTTGGTAACCGGGATAGGCATGAATCGGGCGATTTTTTTCGGAGGGATTCCTTTTGAAGTAGGTACTCTCTGGGTGCCAAAGAACCTGCTCACCGGGAACATAGCCTTCTATTTCATCGGGTGGAAATCCCTGCAAACAACGCAGGGTTCGATCCGTCACCGCTTCGTTGCACAGACAATGGAGCAAAGCATCGGCATGTTGAGGGTATTCGTTGGTGACTCGACGAATAAAATCGCCCGGAAGCCACGCATTCATTCCTCCCTACCGAATTATTGTCCGCTCTTGGCTTTGATTCCCTCCCTGCGCTTTTTCATCTCCAGGGATTTGTCGTTCAATTTGAGCTGAGCGTACAATTGTTGCAAGGATACCATGGTATTGCTGTCGTCGGGTTGCAATTCCAAGGCCTTTTCGAGGTAGGGCTGGGCTTTTTCGAAAGCCGCTTTGGCTTTGGCGATGGCCGCATCGTATTCCTTTTGCTTGGAAAAGGGAATCTTGTTCGCTTCGTTGGCGAGTTCAGCGGCCGTGTTGAAATGCATGGCACCGAGGTTGTAATAAGGATCAAAATAATCGGCTTTGATTTCGATGGCTTTGAGGTAATCGGTTTCCGACAAGGAGCCTTTTTTGAGGTTATCGTAGGCCGTGCCCCGCGCAAAGTAGAGGTTGGGGTTGGTGGGATCCAGCTCAATGGCTTTGGATAATTTCTCGATGGCCATTTCTTGCTTGCCCTGGCTGAGATAAATATTGAGTTCGTCGATGACCAAGCCAATATCGTTGGGATAGGCTTGACGACCCTGGGCTAAGTATTGCAGAGCCGCCGCGGTATCCCCCGCCAACTTAGTGAGCCGCGCTAGTTCAACATAAACGCCTGGTTTGTTGTATTGATTGTCTAACAAGGCTTTCCAATAACGCAGGGCCTTGGCACTTGAATCCATTTTGCCGGCCGTGAGGGCTGCGTTAAAGAGAACCGAGGTATCGTTGGGCGTGACCGAAAGCAATTGCTCAAAGCGGGCTAAGGCTGCGGGGTACTTTTTTCCGACAAAAGCTTCCACCCCTTCGTTGTAGATGGCGCCTTGAATGGTTAAGACCTTTTTGGTCGCATCGTCCTTGTGTTCGTTTTTGGTGTCCAATTCGATGCAACGACGGTAGGATTCCCACGCAATGTCCAAGGCGTCCGGGAACTTGGGTGACCAACTGGTATCCCCGTAAATACCCAAATGCACTTCCCCACGGTAGAACCAGGCCTTGGCTGTGTTCATCGTTTTGGGGTGAACAACCGCCTCGTCGATGGACGCTTTGGCTTTGTCAAATTCACTGTAACGAATGTAAATGATAGCGCTTTGAACTTTGTTAGGCTGAGCGTAAGCCGCACTTCCCATCACAAGGAACAGGAGGCTCCGAAGCAGGGTTTTCATGAAGGTTGGTTTAAGAGAGGTTGGTAGAATCTTGGTTTTCGTTGGGTTCGATGTTCTCGTCGTTAGGTTGGCTTTCTGAAGGTTCGTGCTCGTCCTTTTGAACCAAAGCAACCGATGCAATGCGGTCATCGCCCTGCAATTTGATCAGGCGAACCCCTTGGGTGGCCCGGCCCATCACACGCAGGCTCTCCACTCCAATTCGAATGGTGACCCCGCTTTTGTTGATAATCATCAAGTCATCCTGTTCATCCACCGCTTGAAGAGCCACCAAGGCCCCTGTTTTTTCGGTGATATTCAGGGTTCGAACCCCTTTGCCACCTCGGTTGGTAACCCGATAATCATCTATACCGGAACGTTTTCCGTAGCCGGTCTCTGAAACTACGAGGAGGGTTGTTTCGGGGTTTTGTACACAAACCATCCCTATCACAAATTCGGAGGCCGAGTCCAGAAATACGCCCCTCACGCCGGTCGCGGTCCGACCCATAGGCCTGACTTTGGATTCATGAAAACGAATGGCCCGACCGGTGTTGGTAGCCATCACCATTTCGGATTGTCCGTTGGTTAGACGGGCCTCGAGGAGTTGATCGCCTTCGTTGATATTGATGGCGTTGATGCCGTTGGCACGGGGCCTGCTGTACGCTTCAAGGGTTGTTTTTTTGATTACTCCACTGCGGGTGCAGAAGACAATGTAGTTGGAATCAAGATACTCCTGTTCATCCAAGCTGCGCACCGATATGTAGGCTCTGATCTTGTCATCCTGGGGAATCTGTAACAAATTCTGTACGGCACGCCCTTTGGTGTTTTTGGCGCCCTCTGGAATTTCATAAACTTTCATCCAAAAACATCGACCACGTTCTGTGAACAACAACATGTAATGATGGGTAGAGGCCACGACCATATGCTCGATGAAATCTTCATCACGGGTAGCGCCGCCCATTGCCCCACGGCCTCCACGATGTTGGACGCGGTATTCTGCAACTGGGGTGCGCTTGATATACCCCATATGGGATACGGTGACCACGACATCCTCTTCTTCGATCATGTCTTCCATCCGAAAGTCCCCTGCGGCATAGACGATTTCGGAGCGGCGGGCGTCTCCGAATTTGTCCTTGATTTCCGTGAGCTCGTCCTTGATAATTTGCATGCGCAGTCCTTCGTCGGAGATGATGGCTTTGAGCCTGGCAATCAGGGCCATAATCTCCGCGTATTCTTGGCGGATTTTGTCACGCTCCATGCCGGTTAAGCGCTGGAGTCGCAGTTCCAAAATGGCCTTGGATTGAATCTCGCTGAGGCCGAATTGGCTCATCAAGCCTTCTTTGGCGATATCAGGGGTTGCCGAGGCGCGGATCAACGAAATGATTTCGTCCAAATGGTCCAAAGCAATCAAATAGCCTTCCAGAATATGGGCTTTTCGCTGGGCTTCGGCCAGGTCGTAACGGGTCCTGCGGAGGACCACTTCGTGCCGGTGATCCACAAAATGCCGAATCAAATCCAATAGATTCAGCGCCTGAGGACGTCCGTTGACCAGAGCGATGTTGTTGACTGAAAACGAACTCTGCAACGCCGTGTACTTGTACAAATGATTAAGGACCACCGATGCCATGGCGTCTTTGCGAATCTCGTAGACAATGCGCATGCCATCCCGATCCGATTCATCCCGAATTTCCGAGATGCCTTCCAGCTTCTTCTCGTTCACCAGGTCCCCGGTCTTCTGAAGCATGTCGGCTTTGTTGACCAAGTAGGGGATTTCGGTAACAACAATGCGCTCCCGGCCGTTATCAAGAACCTCGACCGTTGCCCTGGCACGGATCACCACCCTCCCTCTTCCGGTTAGCAGGGCATCACGTATTCCTTCGTACCCGTACAACAATCCACCGGTGGGGAAATCAGGGGCCTTGACATAGGCCAATAATTCATCGCAGGTGATATCACGTCGGTCGATATAGGCATGGATGCCATCGATCAACTCACTCAGGTTGTGAGGAGCCATGTTGGTCGCCATACCGACCGCAATACCGGCACTGCCGTTCATCAGCAGATGGGGGAATTTGCACGGCATGACCGTGGGCTCCTCCAGAGAATCATCAAAATTGAGCTGAAAATCGACGGTTTCTTTGTCGATATCTTCAAGCATTTCTTCGGCCAAGCGAGTCAGGCGTGCCTCGGTATAACGCATCGCCGCCGGGCTATCCCCGTCCACCGAGCCAAAGTTACCCTGGCCATCCACCAGCGGGTAACGCATGGACCAAGGCTGGGCCATGCGGACCATGGTATCGTAAACCGATGAATCACCGTGTGGGTGGTATTTACCCAAGACCTCCCCCACGATACGGGCTGATTTCTTGTAGGGTTTGTTGTAGGCCAGGCCCAACTCGTTCATACCGAACAAAACCCTTCGATGGACTGGTTTGAGGCCATCTCGCACATCGGGGAGGGCTCGGGAAACAATCACCGACATCGAATAATCGATGTAGGCGGATTTCATTTCCTCTTCGATCTGAATGGGGATTATTTTGGAAGAATCGGCCATTGGGCAACTTAGGGGTTAAAAGCCCGAAAATACGAGGTTTTTCATGCATTTTTGGCCAATTGAACGTTCTATTTTTGCCTTTACACCCTCAAACAACGAGACGATGATGCAACCCATGTCGGATTTCCTTTTTCTGCAGGCCCAAGCCCCCCTTGGCTCCAAGGAATCTTCTTTACAGGTCCTGGATTTGGCCCTCAAAGGTGGGCCTTTTATGATCCCACTTTTGCTTTTTTCAATCCTGACGGTCTATCTCATGGTGGAGCGTTGGATGACCTTGGCCCGTTACCGCAAAGGCATGGACCAACTTCACCGCGATGTTCAGGTCCTGATTAAATCCGGTCAACGGGTGCAGGCTGTGGAGACCTGCCGTCGTTCGGAGCTTCCCCTGGCCCGCTTGTATTTGCAATTGTTTGAAAAAAACGCGGTGTTGACCGAACAAAATCTCCGAGAACACATGAATTACTACGGCAAAAAGGAAGCGGTTTTGTACGAAAAAAATCTGGCCATGTTGGCCACGGTATCCGGTGCAGCCCCGATGGTGGGTTTCCTGGGCACGGTTACCGGGATGATCCGAGCCTTTTACCAACTTTCGGTATCGGGTTCGGCAGTGGATCCGGCAGCCTTATCCGGGGGTATTTACGAGGCGATGGTCACCACGGCCGCTGGCTTAATGGTTGGCATCCTCGCCTATCTCGCCTACAATTATTTTACGGTCCGCGTAGAGAGACAGCTTACTGAATTGGAATTTATGGTCGGCGATACCCTGGAATTAATGCCCCAGGCGGATGCGTCATGAACTTTCGCCAGCCCTCCAAAGTCCGTGCCGATTTCAGCATGGCCTCGATGACCGATATCGTTTTCTTGTTGCTGATATTTTTTTTATTAACCTCCACCTTGGTAGCACCTCAAGCCCTGAAGTTGATCCTCCCCAAAGGCAAGGGACAGAACCTTGAATCCAAAGTTATCCGCATCAGCATCGATAGCTTGTCGGCTTACTACCTGGAACAGAAGCCCTTGTCCAAGAGCGCTTTACAGGCTGAAATTCGGACCTTGGCCTCTGCCGATACCGGACAAACCCTGATGTTACAGGCCCATCAAAGCGTACCCGTTCAGGAAGTGGTGGATGTCATGCAATGGTCCCGGGAAGCCGGGCTCAAAATGGTGTTAGCGACCGACCCTCGATGAAGAACCCCCTCGGTCGTTCCGGTTCAGCTTGGTTGATTTCCCTGCTTATGCATGGGTTGTTACTCCTTTTGCTGGCCATGCTGCACCTTGGATTGCCCGAAGCACCCCCTCCTCCCTCCCCTGGGGGAGGCCTGGCCTTGGCCCTGGGGGTTGAAGATGGCCATGAGCGAGAGCGCCTGCACCACGTCCGGGCAGTTGTGGCAGGACAGGGACATGTAGACCTCGAAGCTGAAGTCACCGTCCAGCGCACGGATGCCTTCAATCACCTCGGCCTCGACCTTGGGCGGGTGGCCGCCGGTCCACAGCAGGGCCAGCACCAGCGAAGTGAACTCATGGCCCAGGGGCAGACCCGCAAAGCGCACGCCGCTGTTTTGTCCCTCTCGGGCGATCACAAAGGAGGGCTGGCGAGCGTCCTGGCCGCCCAAGTCCAGGCTGACCTTGTCGCTCAAGGCCGCAATGGTTTGCAGCAGCGCACGCATCTCGGCCGCGGTGGGGCTGT
>RFPG01000181.1 GCA_009926245.1 Sphingobacteriia bacterium
TCGAGGGTGGCGCCAAAACCCTGGAGCTTTTCCTTCAAGAAGGCTGTTGGGACGAAATCCATGTCATCGAAAACCCCCACATGCACACCGGAAAAGGGACGCCCGCTCCCGCTGAGCCCCAGACCCCCCTCTTCAGTGGTCACCTGGGCACGGACCTTTACCGGGTCTATCTGCACCCCGCTTGGGTTGCTGGACAAAATGCTCCCGACCTGGATTATCTTCGCGACCACTTTAGCCTTCAACTCTCCCCATCATGAATCACAAAATCCTCCACGCCGTCCTTTTGGCCACCGGGCTCTGGACTGTATCCTGCAATGCCCAAAACAACAAAATGAAAAAAGAAGACCTCAAAACCGAATTGGACAGCGTATCCTATGGATTGGGCGTAAACATCGCCTCGAACATCAAAACCCAAGGGATTAAGGAATTGAACCTCCAAGCCATGATGAAAGGCATGGAGCATGTTTTGGCAGGTGACAGCCCCTGGATGGGTGATCAGGAAGCCATGATGGCCATTCAAGCCTATTTCACCAAGATCTCCGAAGCCAAGGGCGCCGAAAACAAGAAAGCAGGCGAAGCCTACCTGGCCGAAAACGCCAAGAAAAAAGGGATCATAACCACCGCGAGCGGTTTGCAATACGAAGTCGTCAAGATGGGCGACGGAGCCAAGCCCCTAGCCACCGATGAAGTCACGGTGCATTACCACGGAACTACCACCAACGGTGAAGTTTTTGATTCGTCCAAAGAACGCGGCGAACCCGCCACCTTCCCACTCAACGGTGTAATCGCTGGCTGGACGGAAGGCCTGCAGCTTATGCCCAAAGGCTCCATCTTCAAACTTTACCTGCCCAGTAATCTGGCCTACGGTGAGCGTGGTGCCGGCGAAAAAATTCCGCCTCATGCGGTTCTGATTTTTGAAGTCGAATTGCTCGACATCAAGAAAAAGTAAGCTGGACACCGGGACCCCTATCCCTGTCGAGCACCCATGGTGATCGAACTCTTGCTGATTGGGAAAATTCGTGAACCCTATGTGGTAAACGGTTGCGATCATTTTCATGAACGACTGCGGCATTATTGCCGGCTGACCGTCACGGAATTGGCCATCAAAGAACAAGGCCTTTCACCGGAGGATCAAAAGTCAGCCGAGAATCGCTTGATATTTAGCAAATTAAAGCCGCGTCACGCTCTGGTTGTCTTGGACGAACGGGGCCAGTCGGTGAGCAGTCCGGGTTTGGCGGGGCAACTCGAAAAATGGGGCAACGCAGGGATCGACCGAGTGCAATTCGTTGTTGGCGGGGCGTACGGAGTCCAAGACGAATTACGTCGTAAGGCCGACTGGATTTGGTCCCTTTCTTCCCTTACCTTTCCGCATCCTTTGGTACGTCTGATTTTGATGGAACAATTGTACCGAGCATTCAGCATCCTTCATCACCAACCCTATCATCATGGATAAACCTGGTTCCCTTCACCGCCCCCAGCGACGCGTTCTTTTGTTGGGTTACAGTGGTATGGTAGGACAAGCCTTGCTGGAACTGTGCATCAAGAGCGACCAAGTCTACGAAATAATTTGCCTGGGTCGCACCCAGCCTCCTTTTACCCATTACAAACTACGTTGGGAGCGTTCCACCCTCCTAGAACCTGGAACCGATGCCGGACATTACACGGCCATTGACCGGGTTTTTTGTTGCTTGGGGACCACCCTTCGCAAAGCAGGCTCGCTGGAAGCCTTTCGCAGGGTGGATTACCAAATGGTCGTAGATGCCGGCATCCTGGCTCGTCAAGCAGGGGTTCCCTACTTTGGGGTGGTGTCCTCCGCCGGTGCACATACCCAATCGAGATTACCTTATGCCCGCACCAAGGGGGAAATGGAAGACGCTCTTCGCCGTTTGGAATTTGATCGCCTAAGTCTTTTCCGCCCCGGCCTCTTGCTAGGCCCAAGAAGCGAAAGCCGGCCTGCCGAACATCTGGCAAGGTTAACCTATCGACTCTGGGATTTTTTGTTGCCCCGCTCGGTGGCTGCGGTGACCGCCAGGGACGTGGCCGCAGCCATGCTTTTGGACAGCCTCAAGGACGACCAAGGCAACGACCTTTACGACAGCCACCAAATCAAAGTCTTGGCGGGCTTACTTCCCCGTTAATGTCGCGGTTTACGTCCCCTTGGTTCCCCTTTGAATCCAGGCCGTGACGGGAGGGATACCGGGCAAGGTCAACCAGCCTTGAGGAGACTGTTGCCTGACTTCCATCTCCAGACCGTTGGTAATGGCCACAACGGGTGCAGGAATCTGCATTTCATACCCCGAAACCTGCCACCAGACCTCTTCGCTCAGCATCGTTTGCGGTGCTTTGCATTCCACCAAAACCAACGGTTCGCCCTCCTTGCCAATCACGAGCAAATCCATGCGCTTGGAGTCCACCCGACCCGCCAAACGCTTTTCTATCACCAATCGGCTCTTGGGGTACCCCAAATGGTTCACCAAGTAATGAGCGAGTTGTTGTCGGACCCATTCCTCGGGACCCAACACCAACCAGCGACGCCGAAATACATCCCAAACCTCCTCACGCTCTTGGTGCCAACGTCGAAGCAGCTCCACCTCAGGAAAAAGGAAGGGTCGATTCAATGGGGGCCTATTCTCCATCTTGGGACATCCAAAACTAAAGCATCGGCGTAATTTTGATTGAATAAAACATGAAAAGCAAGGAAGAAATTGTGCACGATTGGCTGCCCCGCTACACGGGCTTGGCTCTGGAAGACTTTACGCCTTATATCCTGCTCACCAACTTCAGCCATTACCTGGAACTTTTTGCGGCGAAATTCAACGTCCCCATCCAAGGCTTGGACAAACCCATCAGCAGTGTCCGGGCCGGGGGTATTACCCTTTTGAACTTTGGGATGGGTTCACCAATGGCTGCAACGGTGATGGATCTGCTCACGGCCGTTTCCCCCAAAGCCGTTCTGTTTTTGGGCAAGTGCGGTGGTCTCAAAAAGAAAAACGCCTTGGGCGATTTTATTTTACCCATTGCCGCCATTCGAGGCGAGGGAACCTCCAGCGATTACTTTCCTCCCGAAGTACCGGCCCTGCCCTCCTTTGCCCTCCAAAAAGCCCTTTCCACCACCATTCGCGACCTGGGCCTTGACTATTGGACCGGGACCGTTTACACCACCAACCGCCGGGTTTGGGAACATGACAAAGTCTTCAAAGCCTACCTCCAAAAAATCCGCGCCATGGCCATTGACATGGAAACCGCCACTTTGTTTTCGGTGGGTTTTTACAACGGCATCCCCAGCGGAGCATTGTTATTGGTCAGCGATCAGCCCATGATTCCCGAAGGGGTCAAAACAGGAGTCAGCGACCGCCGAGTGACCGCTCATTATGCCCAAACCCACTTGGACATCGGAATCCAGGCCTTGAATACACTTATAAATAACGGATTAACAGTCAAACATTTGCGCTTCTAATGGCTGCCAAAATTGCCCGCGAATGTTTGCAACAACCCCAGGAAGTCCTCCGCTGGTCGGGATCGGTTTTGGTACAGGGCGAAGAACCCTATTTTGTAGATGCCTTGGGGGATTTATTGGAAACCCGCTTCCTTCCCGAAGCGGCCCGCGATTTTAATCAAACGATTTTGTACGGCAAAGAATGCGATGCCGAGCAAATATTCAGTGCCGCCAAACTCTTCCCATTCATGGCCGAACAGCGGTTGGTGTTGGTGCGGGAAGCCCAACAAATGGCGGACAAAGAATGGGAAAAA
>RFPG01000182.1 GCA_009926245.1 Sphingobacteriia bacterium
ATGAACAAGGACAATCCTGTTCACGATGAAATCACAACCGGTTTGGATCCGTTGTTATGGAAAGACGAGGTGGTGGTGGTGGTGGATGATGTGGCGCATTCCGGCAAAACCATGTTGTACGCCTTCAAGCCTTTTATGCAAACCGTTCCTCGAAAATTGCAATGCGCGGTGTTGGTGGACCGCTCGCACAAGGATTATCCTGTGCATGCGGACTTTGTGGGATTATCCCTCGCAACCATGATTCAGGAGCGGGTCGAGGTGGTGATTGCTCCCGATAACGGAGCCATCAGCGTGTACCTGCACTAGACGGCACGGCGGCGATCAGCGTGTGGTCGGAACGGCGGCGATCAGCGTGTAGTCGGAACGGCGGCGATCATCGATATTTCGACATGGACGCCTCTGGGCAGGCCCAGAACGGCCACGGTCTCGCGGGCGGGGTAGGGTTCCGTAAAATAGCTCCCATACACGGCGTTGACCGGCCCAAACAAATCCATGCTGGACAAAAAGATGCTGGCTTTGATAACACTCTCAAAGCCCAGGCCTTGGCTTTGGAGAATCGCTTGCAAATTGAGCATGACCCGATGGGTCTCCTCCTGGATGCTGGACTGCACGAGGTCGCCGGTGGCGGGGTCCAAGGCAATTTGGCCGGAGATAAACAAGGTATCCCCGTGCCGAACGGCCTGGGAATAAGGCCCGATGGGCTTGGGGGCTAGGTCGGTTTGGATGGACTGCATGCGGCCAAAAATAAAGGTCAAAGCCTGGGGATTTCGTATTTTCAACCCATGACAACATCATCGCCATCCACGCCGCAAACCGCATCGCCATCCGCACCTCAGGCCGCCTCGCTAACCGCAGCTCAGGCCGCCTCACCATCCGCCTCTCCGGTTCCCTCGACTGCCTTGAATCTATTGGTTTGGGGAACACCGCTTCCGGAAAGTCGTCTGGAAGCCTGGCGAAAGCGGGGCCATATCGTCGAACAGCTGGACGGATCCCAGGCGTTGAGCCTCCCAAGCGGCCTCGCGCCGGATTTGGTTCTGGTTACGGACTGGGAAGACCGAGAAGGGCAGGCAGAACGGTGCATGGCGCTGGAGGCTTGCGGTGCGAGGAGGGTGATGTTGCACTTGGTAGGACCCAGCCTGGAACAAAAGTCCTTGGATTTGGGATTGAAACTGTGTGGGCCTTCTTCGGTTCAATGGGCGGCCTGGAATGCCTGGCCGGATTCGTTGCAGGCCGAGGTTTGGGAATTGGTGCCGGGACAGTCAACGCCGGAGGTGCAGGCGGCTTGGCAGGATTTGGGAAAGGCGTTGGGTATGGAGTTCGTCTTCTGTCCGGATCACGGCGGGATGGTGACGCCCCGGGTCTTGGCGTGCATGATGAACGAAGCCTACAGGACTCTGGATGAAGGGGTTGCGGTCGCCGAAGATATTGATTTGGGTATGCGTTACGGAACCAATTACCCCCGCGGGCCGTTGGAATGGAGTCGAATGATTGGAACCAAGCGTCTGGTAAAGGCTTTGGATGCTTGGCACGCCGCGGCCCATCAACGAAACCCGCATGCGACGGATGATGTGTACCGTGTTGCAGAAGGATTGCGTAAGGCGTCTGGTGTTACGACGGTGTTGGGCTGGGCTGGGTGGTTGTTTTATTTTGTGTTAGGATGCTTTGCTTTGGGACCTTGGTCTTCGGTGGAGGCGGCGAACGGACCCAAGGGGCCTTTGTTACCGGGGCGACCTTCGCCGGTGGTGCTCAAGGGCTGGGAGGCCGGGGATACGACCACGGTGGTGCTGGAGGATTATCTGCGCAAGGCAGTTTCGCTCAAGGATGTACGGGTTCCGAAGGGATGGTCTTGGTCCCTCAGCGGGGACGGACAGCTATTGTATTTGCAACCGGCTACTCCATCGACGGAGACAACCCCTTCGAAGGAGGCAACCCCATCCAAGGAGGCAACCCCATCCAAGGAGGCCTCCTCGGCAGTGGATCGTCGTCCACTTTGGGTTTTGGGTTTGGATTTGGAAGGAGGGCAGGTTCTGGAATTGCCGGTCAAGGCGCCCCTGCATACCGAGGCTGTTTTTGGGTACCGTCCCAAAGTGGGCGAACAAGTGGATTCGGTGTCGGTGGTCGGGGATTTTAATGGATGGAATCCGCGGAGTCATCCGATGCGTTGGGACCTCGAAAAGGGGGAATGGCGCCTGCGCTTGCGCCTCCCTGCGGGATCCTATCCCTACCAATTGGTGGTTAATGGGCGCTGGATTTTGGATCCGGCGAACTCGGCCAGGCGGGATAACGGCATTGGGGGAGTGAATTCCTTGTTAAGGTTGATGCCGGGGGGCGGGCCTGCGCCGGCTCTCGATGTGCTGGAGGAGAAGGAGGGGATGCTGCGCTTTGGCTGGGCCGGTAGGCCCGGCGGGGCTTTGGTTTTTTGGGAGAACCTTTGCTTGGCCCGCCTGGAACCGGATTCGAATGCAGGGACAGCGTCCGCCACGGAATGGAACCTGAACATTCCCCAAGAAGCCCTTCAACGGACCCGGTCCTATTTGCGCATTTACACCTACGGGCCCCAGGGTCCCGGAAACGATCTGTTGTTACCATTGACCAAGGGTCGGCTGGTTCGGGATCCGGCTCAACTTACCCGGCACGACGCCGAAGCTCAACGCATGTATTTTGTGTTTGTGGATCGTTTTGCCAACGGGGATTCCACCAACGACCGTCCGGTTCAACATCCGGAGGTTCACCCCAAAGCCAATTATTGGGGGGGTGACCTGCAAGGGGTTTTGAACAAAATTCAGGAAGGCTACTTTGATCGAATGGGCATCAACAGCTTATGGATTTCACCCATCGTTCAAAATCCCGAAGGGCCGTACCGGGAATGGCCCAAACCCAATCGCATGTACTCGGGTTACCACGGTTACTGGCCCATTTCGTCCAGCCGGGTGGATCGTCGTTTTGGGGATGAGGACCTTCTTCGTCGGCTCATTGATACAGCCCATGCCCACGGAATCAATGTCTTGCTGGACTATGTGGCCAACCACGTCCATCAGGAACACCCGCTCCTGCGGCAGCATCCGGATTGGATCACGACCCTGGACCTTCCCGATGGTCGCAAAAACATTCGAATCTGGGATGAGCATCGGTTGACCACTTGGTTTGACACCTTCATGCCCAGCCTGGACCTTGAAAGGCCCGAGGTCTATCGTACCATGAGTGATTCGGCTTTGTATTGGTTGGAACAATTTCCCTTGGATGGATTTCGCCACGACGCCACCAAGCATATCCCGGAGGTTTTTTGGCGAACCCTGACCCGCAAAATCAAGGAGCGTATTGTGGGTCCCCAAGGACGTTCGGTTTACCAAATCGGGGAGACTTTTGGAAGTCGGCAATTGATTGGTTCCTATGTGGGCAGTGGGATGATTGATGCGCAGTTTGACTTTAATTTTTATTTCGATGCGCGTTCTGCGCTGGCATCGGATGCGACCGATTTGGGTTTGATTCGCCAAAGCCTGGAGGAATCTTTTTTGTATTACGGTCATCAGCACAGCATGGGAAATATTTCGGGGAACCACGATATGCCTCGGTTTATCGCCTACGCTTCCAAGGCGTTGCGTTTTGACGAAGACCCGATCGCGGCCGGTTGGGATCGGCAAGTGGAAGGGGTGGATACCCTGGGTTTTGACCGACTGCGCATGTTGCAGACGTTGATTGCGACGGTACCGGGGGTTCCTGTTTTGTATTACGGGGATGAATGGGGAATG
>RFPG01000183.1 GCA_009926245.1 Sphingobacteriia bacterium
TTAGTTTTGATGATTACAATTTACAGACCGCCGAATTGCACTGGCCCTAATTGCTCGGGCCCTAATTGCGCTGACCCCAATGCACGGGACCCAAAGGCGTCTACACCGGCCCCAAAGGCCGCCGGTTCGAATGGGGTGCGGGGGAGGGATGAAGTGACGCGGATGAAGGAGGGTTGATTTTTTAGACACAACTAAATTAACTTTGGTTCATGAAATTACCCCTTGCTTGGTTGTTGAACAATGCGATAGCCAGGTCGTTGAACCATCGGGCAACCAGGTCGTTGAACCTCCAAATGCCCGCCTTAATGGCGATGGTATTCATGGTAATTGGTTGGGCGGGGATGGTGGCTGTGGGCCAAGCCGCCGGGACTGCGAAGCCCAAAGTAGTGGCGACCACGGGATTTCTAGCGGATATAGCGGGTCAGATTGCCGGCCCTTCAGCGCAGGTGATATCGTTGCTACCCCAAGGATCCGACCCGCATCGCTACGAAGCGGTGCCCAACGACACCAAGATCCTGGCCGAAGCCGATTTGATTATCCAAAACGGGCTGAACCTGGAAGGCTGGCTTGACAAAATCATTGCCCAAGCCGCCAGCAAAGCCATCAAAAGGACCGCTAGCGTCGGTATTGAGCCTTTGAGCGACCCAGAACATGCCGATTCCTACGATCCCCACGCCTGGATGGATCCCCTTTTGGGCCGTGTCTACGCCCGGAATATATACCGAGCCTTGGTGGAGCTTTGTCCTCATGATTCGATCGCGTTAACGGCTCGTTGGCAGTCCTACGATCAACGTCTTTGGGAATTGCACCTTGAATCCGATTCCATCCTGAAAACCATTCCGGAGCGGTTCCGGATTCTTGCGACCAACCACGATGCCTTTCGGTATTTTGCGGCGCGTTACCGATTCCAGGTGGTTTCGTTGCTAGGAACCAGTACAGATGCGGATGTTCGAACATCGGATGTTCTTCACATGAAACAAGTGGTGCTCCAAAACGATTTGCCTTGCGTTTTTGTGGAAGCCAATTTGAATCCCAAAATGTTACAACAAATTGCAAAAGATGCCGGATGTCGTTTGGGTCCGGCGCTGTTTGCTGATAGCATGGGGCCGCCTGGCAGCGGGGCGGATTCCTATACCGGGATGTTGGCAAACAATGCAAGGGTCTTGGCCCAGGCTTTGGGTTCTGAGGGATTTTCTGGGAGACCGGACCTCGCCCAAAAGGAGGATTCAGAGCCCGTATCCGTGCTTTGGGTCCTGGGGATGATGCTCCCCGCCTTGGGTCTCTTGGCCTGGTCCCTGCGGCCGCACCGCTCAGCAAGCCCTTCATTGGGAGGGCCTGTTCATCCCACGAACACCGATACGGGCCCTCGTTTGGTGGTCCGCGAGCTTAGCGTAACCTACGATCACAAATCCGTCTTGAATGCTTTTTCAGCGGAGTTCCAATCCGGGTTATGTTATGGAATTCTCGGACCCAACGGTGCCGGAAAGTCCACGCTCTTCAAGGCCATCCTTGGACTCACGGATTCTGATCACGGCGAAATCCTTTATCGGAACCAAAGCCTGGAATCATCCCGCAGGCGCATTGCCTATGTTCCTCAAAAAGGGATGGTGGACTGGGACTTTCCGGCCACCGTTCAGGACATTGTCCAAATGGGACGTTTGCCGTGGCGGGGGCCCGGGCGACCCTTGGGTCGCGCGGACCTTCGGTCCGTCCAGGAAGCCCTCGAGGCCCTCGAATTGCAGGACCTGCGCCACCGACCCCTGAACCGCCTCTCGGGAGGGCAGCAACAGAGGGTCTTCCTGGCCCGGGCCCTCGCCCAACAAGCCGAAACCCTCTTGCTCGACGAGCCCTTTGTCGGGGTGGATGCGGCGACCGAAGCCAAAATTGTTGAAATTCTCCGTCGTTTTACCCGCATTGACGGCGGTCTCGTCCTCATGATTCATCACGATTTGCAACGAGCATCTGCCTATTTTGACCAAGTAATCCTGATTAACCAACGCCTGATCGCCCAAGGAACACCGGACCAAGTCTTGGTGGAATCCAACCTGCTCAAAGCCTTTTCCGGGGTGGATCCCGGCTACGAAGACGCTGCCCAATACCGTCACAAACGCTGATATGGAAGTCATTGACACCGCTTGGTCCCTTCTGGATTACCTGGAACAACCCTATTTTCAAAGGGCCTTGCTTGCCGCCGTCATGGCGGGGATCGCTTGTGCTCTTTTGGGCTGCTTCATGGTTTTGCGGAACATGGCCCTCATAGGGGACGCCCTTTCCCATGCCATCTTGCCTGGGGTGGTGGTTGGATTTATGATTGCTGGACACAGCCTCTTGGCCTTTTTTGTTGGGTCGGTAGGGGCCGGTCTTTTGGCCGCGGTCCTCATTGCTTGGCTCCAAAACCGAGGGGGTGCCCGCAACGACGCGGCCATTGGCATCGTCTTTTCGGCTATGTTTGCTTTGGGGGTCATTGGGATTTCAACCTTGACCCGGCGTGAAGGCGTCCATCTGGACATGAAAGATTTTTTGTTTGGTAATGTGTTAGGAATTGGAAGGGATGACCTCATTTTGGCCGCGATTGTTTTGGTTTTTGATGTGTTATGCGTTTGGCTTTTTTTTCCTTATTTCTTTGCGTCGGCTTTTCAATCGGATGTTGCCCAAACCATGGGCATCCCAACGCGGACCCTTCACTATTTCACGGTCTGGATGCTCAGCCTAACCGTGGTGGCCTCCCTTCAATCGGTAGGGGTCATTCTGGTGGTTTCAATGCTGATTGTTCCTGCATCTACTGCGCTAATAATCAGCCATAAACTTCGAAATGTCCTCCTCTGGGCCATGGGCCTCGGGGCACTAAGCTCCGCCCTGGGTCTTTTGGCCTCGGTTCATTGGAACACCGCCCCCGGTCCGGCCATCACCCTAACGGCCACCCTGATCTACCTGCTGGTTTTGGTGGGCCACCCCCGGCGAGGTCTTTGGCCCCAACGACTCCGTCGTAACCTACGCCTTTGGCAACATTGGGCCGAAGATTTAATCAAAGCCCTTCACCGCCACCCGAATCAAAGCGCCCTTGAAATCCAGCAAGGCCTGGGTTGGTCCTCAACAACCTACCGCCTGGCCCGGCTATTTGGTCGTAACAAAGGATGGATTCGAACCGGAACCCAAGGGTCCTCTCGACCGGATTTGACCGAAAAAGGCCTCCACAAAGCCTTGCAAATGGTCAGAGCCCACCGCTTGTGGGAAAGCTATTTGGCTCAAAAACAAGGCTTTGAGCCCCACCAGCTTCACTGGCTGGCCGAAAAAGACGAACACGTACTTCCCCAAGAATTCCTGGATCAAATCGATCAAAGCCTTGGCTTTCCCGACCACGACCCCCATGGCTCCCCGATACCTCGCGGCCCAGCAACCCAGACCAAAGGGACCTCGTCCTCGGCGAACCCTTAAAACGAATCGTTGATAAGGAGATTCGCGATGGGTTCTCGGGCCTATTAAAATTGCTCCTCCCTTAAACCTCGATGAGGCAATCAAGGTCTTAAAAACCAATCGCGTTATTTCCAACCCAAAATTTCTCATGATGAAAAATTTTCGTTTTATCGTCCTATACCCCTTGATGTCAAACTTTATCCCAATGGGTCGGTCCCTCTATCGGCAACAAAAGGTGCTTTTTGGTGGACTTCTCCTCTTGGGTTTTCTTGCTTCTTGTCGCAAAGACGATTCAAACCCCGAATCCTTGATGGAGCA
>RFPG01000184.1 GCA_009926245.1 Sphingobacteriia bacterium
TGGATTTCCCATGCAATTTGGAACAATCTCAGTATCAGATGGAATTTCCATGGGACACGAGGGAATGCATTTCTCTCTTGTGTCTCGCGAAATTATTGCCGACTCAGTCGAAACTGTGATGCAAGCTGAACGCCTTGATGGAATGGTCACTTTTGCAGGTTATGATAAGTCGCTTCCTGGCATGATGATGGCAGCCGCTCGTCTCGATGTTGCTAGCGTCTTTGTTTATGCCGGTTCGACACTTCCCGGCCAAGTTGATGGAAAAGATGTCACAATCATCGATGCATTTGAAGCAGTCGGCGCGTGTGCTCGCGGTTTGATTTCGCAAGAACAGGTAGACAAGATTGAGAGAGCAATCTGCCCCGGTGAAGGTGCCTGTGGCGGTATGTACACCGCAAACACCATGGCCACAATCGGTGAGGCAATTGGCCTATCTTTGACCTCCTTTTGGAATCACCCCACCAACGGAAACCCTTTCCCCTCACACCGAAACCACCCACCATGGCCGTCAGTACCCTGAAGCGCAAAGCTGCCAAGAACCGCATCAAATCCGCCCAGAGAAACCAAAAACTCAAAGGCACCACCTTGGGATCCTACGCCAACCCCAACCGGGTGGCGCGCGTTTCGATCTCCGATACCTTGGCTCAGCAAAGCCAAAGCGAGAACGCAGAGGCCTAAGCCTCGCCTCGATCGGAGTTCTCTTTGGACTTCGGGCTCTTTGGAACGTCCGGTCTCTTTGGACTTCGGGTACGTCCTTGGGTCCTCCTAAACCTGCAGTACCCCCATATTGAACCTCTCGGTGATGGGCGCATGATTTGCTGCATCCAATCCCAAGGATAAAGCCTCACGGGTTTTGACCGGGTCAATCAACCCATCCACCCACAAGCGGGATGCCGCGTAAATCGGCTTGGTTTGCTCGGTATAGCGGGCTTTGATTTCCGTTAATCGTTCCTTTTCGGCCTCCGGGTCTTCGGCCAAACCCTGGGCACTGCGCGCACTGTTTTGGATTTGCAACAAGACTTTGGAAGCCTGCTCCCCTCCCATAACGGCGATTTCGGCACTAGGCCAGGCCAAAATCAGGCGAGGATCGTAGGCTTTACCACACATGGCGTAATTCCCTGCTCCATAGCTGTGACCTGTGATGATGGTGAATTTGGGAACCACCGAATTGGCCACGGCATTGACCATCTTGGCTCCGTCTTTGATAATACCACCGTGCTCTGAGCGGGAACCGACCATAAAACCGGTGACGTCCTGCAAAAAAATCAAAGGAATCCCGCGCTGATTACAATTGGCAATGAAGCGAGTGGCTTTGTCAGCGGAATCCGAATAAATCACGCCACCGAATTGCATTTCTCCCTGGGCGTTTTTAACCACCTTTCGCTGATTGGCCACCACACCGACCGCCCATCCATCCAATCGGGCGTAACAACAAACAATGCTCTGGCCGTAGGTCTCCTTGTAAGGAACCATGCTTCCCTCATCCAAAAGACATTCAAGCAGGCCCATCACATCGTAGGGACGACTGTTCCCGGCAGGGAATCGATCGTAAAGGGCATCCGGAGTACTTGCGGGGGCCAACGGGGCCACCCGATCAAATCCGGCCAGGGTTGGTGCTGCCAATTGACCAACGAGCTGACGAATCCGTTCCAGACAAGCCGAATCGTTGGGCATTTTGTGATCCGTAACACCGCTTATATCGCAATGCGTATCCGCTCCCCCCAACCGTTCGTTGTCCACTTCCTCCCCGATAGCCGCTTTGACCAGGTAGGAACCCGCCAAAAAGATGCTACCGTTGCCCTCAACAATGAGGGCTTCGTCGGACATGATGGGCAGGTAGGCACCGCCCGCAACACAAGAGCCCATAACGGCCGCGATTTGGACAATCCCCATGGAGGACATGCGGGCATTGTTACGGAAAACCCGACCAAAATGCTCTTTGTCCGCAAAGATCTCGTTCTGCATCGGTAAGTAGATTCCGGCACTGTCCACCAGGTAAACAATGGGCAGGCGGTTTTCCATCGCAATTTCCTGGGCGCGTAGGTTTTTTTTGCCGGTGATAGGGAACCAGGCCCCCGCTTTAACGGTCGGGTCGTTGGCCACCACCACACAAAGTCGGTTTTGGATTCGTCCCAAGACCACCACCACACCGCCGGCAGGGCAGCCCCCTTCCTCTTCGTATTGACCCCAACCGGCCAAGGCTCCGATCTCGAGGCGAGGGCTTCCGGCATCCAACAAGGCATCCACCCTTTCGCGTGCGCTCATTTTGCCTTTGGCATGCAGTTTGGCCAGGGCCTTGGGGCCTCCACCGGCAGCGGCTACCTCTTCCATGCGACGGAGGTTGTGAAGTAAATCCTCAAAATAGGTGCGGTTCTCGGCGTTCATAAAACAGGGGGAAAAGGGAAAACGAAGCGATGACTCAAACGATCACCTCCAAATTTAGGCAAGACCGCCCGCATCCCCTATCTTTGCGGCGAGGGTAAGTCTTGTACGACCAGCTCCTGCTTAATCCCCCAGGGTAGGAATGCAGCAAGGGTAGGTGGTTGTAGCGGTGCGATGCAAGTAGCTTACCCTTTTTTTTATTTTTACTTATGGAGTTTTTTGTCGATACAGCCAACCTTGATCAAATCCGCAAAGCCATGGACCTGGGCGTCCTGGATGGCGTGACGACCAACCCTAGCCTGATGGCCAAAGAAGGCATCCGGGGCAACGACGCGGTGATGGAACATTACCTCAACATCGCCAAGATGGTGGGGCAAAACGTCAGCGCCGAAGTCATTGCCACCGATTACGAGGGCATGATTCGGGAGGGACAGGTCCTGGCGGCCTTGCACCCCGCCATCGTCGTCAAAGTCCCGATGACCCGGGATGGAATCCGGGCGATTCACACCTTCCACTCCGAAGGCATCCGCACCAATTGCACCTTGGTTTTCAGTGCAGGGCAGGCCCTGTTGGCGGCCAAGGCCGGCGCCACCTACCTTTCCCCCTTCATTGGTCGTTTGGACGATCTCAACATGGATGGCTTGGAATTAATCGCCCAAATTGTTCAGATTTATCGCACCCAGGGCTTCACGACCAAAATCCTTGCAGCCTCCATACGCAGCAGCCTGCACATAGTCCGTTGTGCTGAGGTCGGTGCCGATGTGGTTACATGCCCCCTATCAGCGATGGAAGGCCTGTTTTACCATCCCTTGACCGACAAGGGCTTGGCCCAATTTCTGGAAGACCACGCCCGTAACAACGCCTAAACGATTCCCTCGTCCGCAAGGACTGCCTCGGCAAAGGGACGCCATCCGTAGAGACTTGCTAATTTTTGGACCGAATCTCGGTAGCTCGATCGATTCGGATGGGTACAAAAGCGCTGCAATGCAGCCGCCAATTCCCCCACCTCGGGTTGGCACAATTCGCCGGCCCCTTTCCCCTCCAATTCCTCGGCCAAACCACCCACCCTCGTTACCACCATGGGGACCCCAAAATGCAAGGCCGCTTGGGTAACACCGCTTTGGGTCGCGTGACGGTACGGTAGAACCAAGGCCTCGGCAACCCCAAAGTAGGCAGCAACGCGATGGTCCGGTACAAAGGAATTCGGGGCTAACCCAGGCCCTCAAGAGCAAATCTAGGCCTTTGTACGGCCTGACCAAACCAAAAAACAAGAAATAAGACCGCTCCGGGGATAAACCCAAGGCCTGACAAGCCGCGGTTCGGTCCATTATGGGACCAAAGTGATCG
>RFPG01000185.1 GCA_009926245.1 Sphingobacteriia bacterium
CGCTGGGTACCTTGTGTTGTGTTAGCGGCGTAAGCGGTTCCGGTAAATCCAGCCTCATCAAAGGCGTCTTGTTCCCCGCTTTGGCCAATGCCTTGGGACAAGACCCGGCCAAGGCCGGACCCCACGACCGATTGCACGGGGATTTGCATCGTCTGTCCTTCGTGGAGATGGTGGACCAACATCCCATCGGCAAATCTTCCCGCTCCAACCCGGCCACCTATTCCAAGGCCTACGATCCCATCCGTAACCTTTTTGCAACCCAAGGCCTGAGCCGCCAAAGGGGGTACAAAGCCTCTCATTTTTCGTTCAATGTCGAAGGAGGCGGACGCTGCGAAACCTGCCAGGGCGAAGGACAGGTCACCGTCTCCATGCAGTTTTTGGCCGATCTGCACCTGCCCTGCGAGACCTGCAAAGGTCTGCGCTTTCAAGAAGATTTACTGGAAGTCCGTTACCGCGGTCGTCATATTGCCGAAGTGCTGGCCATGACCGTAGCCGAAGCGCTGGAATTTTTTGGGGATCGCCCCGAAATCGCCGGGAGACTGCAACCCCTCGCCGACGTGGGTATGGGCTATGTTCCCCTGGGACAATCGTCCACCACCCTCTCCGGGGGCGAAGCCCAACGCATCAAACTTGCTTCGTATTTGGTGCGGGGCCAAAAGGACGGTGCCGGTTTGTTCATTTTTGACGAGCCCACCACCGGGCTGCACCTCCACGACATCGCCCAATTGCTAGGAGCCTTCCGGGCTTTGATTGCCAACGGCCACAGCGTCCTGGTCATCGAACACAACCCCGAGGTTTTGATGGCTTCGGATTGGATTCTGGACCTGGGACCGGAAGGAGGCAGCGGTGGCGGTCAATTGGTTTTTGCGGGGACACCCCAAGACCTGCTGCATCACGGCCAAGGCCATACGGCGGATGCATTGCGCAGCCGCCCCAACCAAGGGGCCTAGGCCCGACCTTTGCACCATGCCAAGGTTTCTCGCCCTGGATTACGGCCGTCGTCGTTGCGGACTGGCGCACTCGGACCCCGGGGGCGTGATTGCAACCCCTTTGGATACGGTTCCCAGCACGGATTTGTGGACCTACCTCCGTCAATACCCGCATTGGGAGGAATTGGAAGCGATGGTAGTGGGCCTCCCCCTGCGCGTTAACCACGAGCCCTCCGAAAACGCCGCACGAACCCTGGCCTTTTGCCGTCAAATCCATACCCGCCGTCCCTTGTTGCCCCTGTACCTTTTGGACGAACGCTTTACCTCCAGCCTGGCCCAACATAGCCTCCTGGAATCGGGCGCATCCAAGGCCACCCGACGTCGCAAAGATGTCGTCGACCGCATTGCCGCCGTTCTCATCCTCCAAGACTTTCTGGAAATGTATAACAACGGACGCCTCCACCACCTGAACCGCTTTGAACCCCCAACGCAACCATGATTCTTCCCATCGTCCTTTATGGTGACCCGGTCTTGCAGCAAAAAGCCGCGGATATTCCCCCCGACTTCGACGAGTTACCGGTTCTTATCGAAAATTTATTTGAAACCATGTACGCCGCAGGGGGTATCGGCTTGGCTGCACCCCAAGTGGGACGTTCGCTTCGCCTCTTTGTGTTGGACGCTGAGCTGGCGGACGAAGAAGCCTACAAAGGCTGCAAAATGGTGTTCATCAACCCCTTGATCCTGGACCAAAGCGGGGAACCCTGGGCCTATACCGAAGGCTGTCTTAGCATCCCCGAATTGCGAGGGGATGTGTTACGAAAGCCCAGAATCCGCCTACGTTACGAAGATGCGGAACGCCGTACCCACGATGCCGAATTTGATGGGATGCTGGCCCGAATTATTCAACACGAATACGACCATGTGGATGGCCGACTCTTTGTTGACCTCTTGCATCCTCTACGTCGTCGCCTCCTCCAAAAAAAGCTGCAATTGATCCGTAACGGAAAACTGCGTCCGGAATACAAACACAAGGCCCGCTAAAAAAGATGCCCTGCTAGCAAACAAGGCCCGCTGCTAATCCTTGCGGCGAAAATCGCCTCGACGCAGGGCCTGAAAAAATTTTGTCCAAGCCCCAGGGCTCAACAAAGTGCTGGGTATCGGAAAGGCATTGGGGCCCCCGAACTGAGCAAAAGGCTGTTGACCCCCGGCGTAATAGGTCTGGGCAATGACCTTCTGCATGTAGAGTTTCTGGTTCTCCGATGCGTCCATGCTCATGGCCGAAGCTAATTGGACCAACAATTCTTTTTCGAGGTTGCGACGAGCAATGGAGGTCGCATCGTCCTTGAGCTCCAAGGCAAGGAATTCCTGGCGAAAAGCTTCCTTGCTGGGCCAGGGATAAACCAAGGCGGTGGGCAAATCAATGGTATCACGCTCCATGGGGACCAAGACCGAATAAAACTCCTCGTCCAGCTGCTGGGGCATCACAAAGGTGGAGGCCCGATAACCCACCGCACTAAAAACCAAGGAATCCCCCGGTAACAAAACCATCGAAAAAAAACCTTTGAGATCGCTGACCGTGCCTTTGAATCGATTTTTGACCAAAACCGTTGCAAAGGGAACCACGCTCATGCTGTCCGATGTCAGCGTGAGACCCGAGAACTGAACCGGTTGAGGCTGGGCCTGAGCGTTCGAGACCTGAACCACCCCTAAGATGGCCGCTAATCCCAAAAGGAGTAGGCTTGGAAAACGTAGTCGGTTCAAGGATTCTAGAATGGACATGGGGAATAGGGGACAAAGTGGGTTGGACTTGGTCAAAGATAGGAGGGCATGTGGAGGACTTTTTTGTGTCAAGAGATGTCACAGCAGCGGCTCATCTTTGCATCAAACAACGCCAGAAGATGAAAAATAGCGCCCTCAACCGTACCACCCTCCTGCTTTGGGAGGATTGCATCGAAATGATTGGACCCGGAGAAGCCCCCATGGAGCAGTATTTTACCCAACCCATGGCCGACCTTCGACCCGTCCGCATGCTGTCCCGGAACGAGGCCCCCAAAGCCCGAGCCGCATCCACGAATTATTTGCAAAAGTTCGCTTCAAAAACCAAAACCCCCGTCCACGGGTTGCTGTAATTTTGGGATTCGTTCGGGATGCTAACCCTTCCGGCCAACCACCTCGAACCAATCCTTGTTTTCATCACCGACCATACCCCGTTCAACCATCGTCCAACCCCTTTCAACCACCCTACCCACCATGAGCGTTCAAAACGAAAAATTCAAAGCCCTTCAACTAACCCTTGACAAACTCGAAAAAACCTACGGCAAAGGGGTGGTCATGAAAATGGGCGAAGCCCGTGTCATGAATGTGGATGTTATCCCGACCGGGTCCCTGGGCTTGGACATTGCCTTGGGGATCGGAGGCTTTCCCAAAGGCCGCGTAGTCGAAATCTACGGCCCCGAATCATCGGGTAAAACCACCATCGCATTGCATGCCATCGCCCAGGCCCAACGCAAGGGTGGCATGGCCGCCTTTATCGACGCCGAACACGCTTTTGATAAACTCTACGCCGAGAAACTAGGCATTGACACCGAAAACCTATTGATTTCCCAACCGGACAACGGGGAACAAGCCCTCGAAATCGCAGATAACCTCATCCGTTCCGGGGCCATTGATATTTTGGTCATCGACTCGGTGGCCGCCCTGGTCCCCAAGGCCGAAATCGAAGGTGAGATGGGAGATTCCTCCATGGGACTGCAGGCCCGCCTCATGTCGCAGGCCCTCCGCAAGCTTACCG
>RFPG01000186.1 GCA_009926245.1 Sphingobacteriia bacterium
GCGATGGCCGACACTTCTTGGCTGGATGGCGGTGAAGTTCCCATGGTTTCCTTCCATTCCGTCCGTGATCCCTTTGCTCCTTATCGTCAGGGTATTGTGGTTGTTCCAACCACCAATGAAAATGTGGTTGAAGTCCAAGGCGCTGGTATTTACCAAGCCCTCGTCAATGCCTACGGTAACAATGCTCCTTTCGCGGATGTTAACAAATTCCGCGATCCGGTTTCCAATGTAGCACGTAGCAATTACAACCAAACGATTCCTTATATCTACCCAGCTCCCAACGATCAGATTAACACGGGTTCCGGTGAAGGCCTTTGGCCCATTATTCGTCCGGTTCGGAACTTGCCTTTGGGCCCCGGGGGTTCGATCACAACCTTTTTCAACGAAACCGATCCGTACACTTGGTGGGATTCTACGACCCTTACCTTCGTTGTAGCTGCTGTTAACGCACAGACAGGTGGTTCCTACAATGCACAATCCTTGCATCAGCAGGGGCTTTTGGGGAATCCTGGTATGTCCCGTGTCAAAGGTCTGACCTTCATTGATACGATACAGCAATACATTCACCCCCGCATTTTGCATACCCTGAACATGGCAACCAATGTTACGTTCCGTGTGAATATGGCTGGTCTAACGACTAGCAGTGCAGGCCTCCACATCGCCGGTAATTTCAACGGCTGGAACCCTGGCAGCACTGCCATGACCCAAGATCCTAACAACGCCAACATTTGGACCTATACCACCAAGCTGACGCCTGGTGATAACCTGGAGTTCAAGTTCATTAACGGGAACAGCTGGGGTCAGGATGAGAGCATTCCTTCTGCTTGTGCTGTTGGTGGTAACCGCGGTTACACGGTTTCTGGCAACGGGAATGACACCCTGCCTTTGTATTTCTTTGGCTCTTGCCAAAGCGGTTTGGTTCCTTTGCAATCGGTCACCTTCCAAGTGGACATGACTGGTTTGACCGTCAGCTCCAACGGTGTTCACATTGCTGGCTCCTTCCAAGGTTGGAATCCTTCAACATCTGCCTTGACCCAGGATCCTCAGAATCCATCGGTTTGGTCCTATACCCACAACGGTTTGATGTCCGGTGATACCATTTATTACAAGTTCATCAATGGAAATGCATGGGGTAACGACGAATCGGTAAGCGGTTCTTGTGTTTTCCCAGGTACCGGTAACCGTTATTTGATTGTGCCTTTGGTGAATTCCACCTTGAGCCTTGTCGGCTTCGGCTCTTGTTCTGCCTCCAACCCCATCATCACTTTCCGTGTCAACATGACCGGTTTGACGATTGATTCCACCGGTGTTGGTATTGCAGGTACCTTGAATGGTTGGAACCCTGCATCCACGCGGATGACCCAGGATCCTACCGATCCCAATATCTGGACCTATTCCACTCCTTTGGCCACCGGTAGCACGGTGCTCTACAAGTTTATCAACGGTAGCAGCTGGGGCCGGGATGAATTACTAACCGATTCAACTTGTGGTCAACCCAATGGTTTTGGTTCCTACAACCGTCGTTATGTGGTTCCCGCATTGCCTGCGACTTTGCCCGCTGTGGCTTTTGGTTCTTGCAATCCTCCAGCCCCTGTTCTGGCTACCCTCAGCGGTCGTTACAGCTATAATAACACCGCCAATACGGCCATGACCAATTCGGTGGTTCGTTTGATGAGCGGCACCACCGTGGTAGCTTCCGATAGCACCGATGCAATGGGTGATTATTCGATTTCCGGTGTGGCACCAGGAACGTATACGCTCAATGGGGCAACCAGCAAGCCATGGGGTGGAGTAACAGCCTCCGATGCGCTTTTGGCAACCCGTCACGTGGTGGGCGCCTTGGTTCAAACCGGTTTGCGTCTCAAAGCTTGCGATGTGAACGGTTCCAATACCGTGACCTCCGGTGATGCCTTGCTTATTAACCGTCGTTTTTCGGGTGGTATCACCTCGTTCAGCGTAGGCAATTTTGCCAATAGCAACCCATCGGTGACGGTTGGTTCTACCAACTTGACCCAGAACATGCAGGCCATTTGTTACGGTGACATCAACGGTTCTTACAGCCCATCCACCGCTTCTCGGAGCACGGGCCTTCGCCTGACCGATGCCGGTTGGATGTTTACCCGTTCCCTTGAAATCGCCACCGAACAGGCTCTCTCATTGGGTTCTGTTTCATTGGTCCTCAACATCCCTGCCGGTGTTGAAGTAATGGGCGTTCAGTCCAAACTGGACGGTGGTCAATTGGATTACCAAGTAATTGGTAACCAACTCCGTTTGGGTTGGTACCATGTTGAGGGTCTCTTGACGGAGGCTGGTCAAACCCTTGTGGAATTGCAAATCAACGCAAACCGCGATGTGAAGGCTTCCGAATGGTCTCTTGGAACCGAAACCGAAATGACCGATGTATGGGCCCAGGCCCATGTGGGTGCAACCCTTCGGATTCCTTCTCTCAAAGCAGGTGCTTCCACGTTGAGCGTTTATCCGAACCCCGTTGTTCAGCAGTTGGGCATTCGTTTGCCCCTGCAGTCCTCTGCTCGATTGAATGTTGAAGTACTGGATGCGATGGGTCGGGTTGTTTTGAGCTCGGACTTTGAAGCTAATTCAGGTGTATTTGCCCAGCAGGTGGCCGTTGAGGGACTTGCCAAGGGCCAGTACATGCTCCGTGTTCTTGAGCAAAATGCCCAAGGGTCGGTTCTGCACAGCACCCGCTTTGTGCGCTAATTTGGTTGTCGCTGACTTGGCTTAGCCAAGTAGCCTACCAACGTGTCCCAAAGACCCCGGTTCCTTTCAGGAGCCGGGGTTTTTGCTTTTTTGAGGGTTCGGGTTGATCTGAAGAACCATTAGTTATGCACAAACGAGTCGTTTTAAACGGTATAGAGGCCACTTTGGTTGTTGAAAGTCATTGATTGTAAACTTTTTATGAAATGGGTTGTTTTTAGATTATCAACCTTTAAACCCCCATTTATGGTACCAAACAACACCTTTTTGATGGCCTCCCTCCAACCGGGGGATGTCACTGGTTTCACGTTCTTCGTAGGCCTCATGGCCATGTTTGCCGCATCGGTCTTCTTTTTCTTTGAAAGAAGTCAGGTCGATGGCAAATGGAAAACATCCCTCCTGGTTTCGGGATTGATCACCATGATTGCTGCAGCGCACTATTACTATATGCGCGATTATTACCTCAATGCCCTGGCTCACAATGCGGCAGGTGGTTTGTCTTTTGGCATGGATGGATTCGTAAATCCATCGCCTACCCAGTTTCGTTACATTGACTGGACCCTTACAGTGCCCTTGATGTGCGTGGAGTTTTATTTGCTCCTCAAGCCTTACGGTGCCAAGCAGGGTCTTCTTTGGAAGATGATTGGATATTCGGTACTCATGTTGGTAGCTGGCTATATCGGCGAAGCTGTACAACCTGAATCCACCATCCTTTGGGGTGTTATCTCGACCTTGGGTTGGGCTGGTATCGTTTACGAAGCTACAGCTGGTTCCGTGGCTGGTATGGCTCGTGAATCCGGTGATGCCAATCTCCAGAACGCCATTCGTTTGCTCCGCAATTTTGTATTGGTAGGCTGGGCGATCTATCCGATCGGCTACATGTTGATGCCAGGTAACCTTTTGGCCTCCTACAGCGGCACCTTCAACATCGATTTGTTGTACAACATTGGTGATGCCGTGAACAAAATTGGTTTCGGCTTGGTGGTCTATCAA
>RFPG01000187.1 GCA_009926245.1 Sphingobacteriia bacterium
TTACAAATCGAAGGAGAGGATTTACTGGTACCTGCCCAGGATCATTACCGGATCGAGCACTTTATGGACGGTTCTATCCTGACGGTGGCCGATGCGCCCTGGCCGGGATTCACGCCGGATTTGTTGAGTGTCATCTTGGTCATGGCGACCCAGGCCCAAGGTTCGGTACTCATCCACCAAAAAATGTTTGAGAGTCGTTTGTTCTTCGTTGATAAGTTGATTGACATGGGCGCTCAGATCATCCTCTGCGATCCCCACCGTGCCACGGTCATTGGGTTGGATCACGCCTATCCGCTGCGAGGCATCCGAATGACCTCTCCGGATATCCGGGCAGGGGTGGCTTTGTTAATTGCGGCCCTTTCCGCCGAAGGTACCAGCTACATTGACAACGCTTTTCAGATTGACCGGGGCTACGAGCGCATTGATGAACGCTTGACCGCCTTGGGAGCACGCTTGCAGCGTCTTTAGAGGCCCAGCTCGCTGTTTGATTCCAAACCGAGCAAATTCGGGCTAACTTCGCGGCCGTTTAAAGACCTATGACCAGCAATATCACTTTCACAATGATCAAGCCCGACGCGATGGCCGACGGGCATATGGGCAAAATTTTGGCCCACATTCAGGCAGCGGGTTTCCGCTTCAAGGCCCTCAAAATGACCCGTCTAAGCCAGGCTCAAGCCGAGGCTTTTTATGCGGTTCATGCCGCCCGTCCTTTTTACGGAGAGTTGGTTGCCTTCATGTCCTCCGGACCTGTCTTGGCTGCTGTCCTTGAAAAAGACCAGGCCGTCGCCGATTTTCGGACCTTGATTGGGGCGACCAACCCCGAACAAGCCGCCGAAGGCACCATTCGTAAACTCTATGCCCGTAGCATTGGCGAAAACGCCGTTCACGGCAGCGATAGCGACGAAAACGCAGCCATCGAAGCCGCGTTTTTCTTTTCGGGTCTGGAGCAGGCCTAAGGTTTGGACAGCCCGTCCGTTGTCGTTGTAGGCGCGGGGTTGGCAGGCACCGTGCTTGGCAGGACCCTCCAAAAGCGCGGTTGGTCGGTTCGGGTTTTTCAGCATACCAAGCCCGGCTCGGCCACACCGGTGGCGGCTGGGTTGTGGAATCCCATCAATTTTTTTCGTTTAATCCCTGGATGGCGGGTGGAAGAAGCTCTGCCCGCCATGTTGCATTTTTTTGAAGCCGAAGAAAAGGACTTGGGACAGTCCTTTTTGAATCACCGACCTTATGTACAACCCATCCTCCACCAGGCGCATCGGCTTCAATGGGAGGATGCTGCAGCCAAATACCCTCGTTGGTTGGACGCCGATTGGCAGGGAGCCAAAGATGCCGGACTCGTTCCCTATGAACGCACTTGGGGTGTCCTTGCTTGGGGTTTGGTCCGAGAGGCGGGTTGGTTGGATGTCGAAGGGTATATCGAGGCTTGTCGCCAACGCTGGCAATCCCAAGGTCGATGGGTGGACGCCTTATGGACCGAGACAGAGCATGTGGAGCAGCGCAGCGTGGTAGATGCCCGTGGGGTCTTTGCCCAAAGCGAGGGCGGGTACCTGGCCCGTATGAAGCCAACCAAGGGAGAATTGGTCGAGTTTACCCTTCCAAACGGTCCCGCTTCGGTGATGATCAAACGGGATCTTTTCTTGCAACCCTTGGGAGGGGATCGTTACCGCGCCGGGGCCACCTTTGATTGGCACGATTTTTCAGCCGATTCCACCGAGCAGGGCAAGGCCAAATTGCAAGCGGGTTTGGTCCAATTGTTGGGGGAGGACCTATCGGGTGCCCATGATTTTGAATACAAAGCAGGCATACGACCGGCATCGCACGATCGAAGACCCTATGTGGGGGCCCATCCCGGGGGGTATAACCGCTGGGTTTTTAATGGTTTTGGGGCCAAAGGCGTCTTGCTTGCCCCGCTTTTGGCCGCTGAATTGGCCGCTGCGATGGAAGGCAAAGGGGTTTTGAATCCAGAAGCGGATACCAAGAGGCTAGGACTCTTCCATTCTGCAGGCCTAGCGGTCTGATTTTCCAAGCAAATTGTTGAGGGCAACGTCCAAGTCGGGGAAATCAAAGACAAATCCCTGATCCTGTACTTTTTGGGAGGACGCCAAGACCCCTTCCAGGATGAGGGTCGAACGAGGTCCCATGATCCATCGCAGGGGCCATCCAGGCAAGGCCATCCAGAGAGGTCGGTGCAAGGCCTTGGCCAGCGAACGCATAAAACCCAGATGCCTCCGCGGCAAGGGGGCGACTGCATTGTAGATGCCGGATGGCCATTCAGGCTCAAACAAAGCATGCACGATCAAACGCACCATATCTTTTTCGTGAATCCAGGACATCCATTGTTGTCCTGAACCAATGCAGGCACCCAGGCCCAGTCGGGTGACAGGGAGGAGGGGACCCAGGAGGCCCCCACGGGCCGAAAGAACCAAACCAATGCGCAACGTGGTGAGCGGGGCCCAAGTCCCCAATGGGGCGCTGTGTTTTTCCCAATTGCTGGTTAGTTCGGCGAGAAATCCAGATCCCATGGGGCTTTTTTCGGTGGCCACGGCCTCCCCATTCGCGTAATACCCGATGGCCGATGCGGTGACGATGCGTTGAACAGGCGTGGCTCCCTGTTCCGAAGCCCGTTGGAGGGCGGCCGCCAGGCAATCCAGACTTTGGGTTCGGCTCAAAAGCAAGTCCTTACGGCGGGCCGAGGTCCATGCCTTGTCCGCAATGCCGGAGCCGGCTAGGTTAACAATGTGGGTGACGCCTTGGAGGGCGGCCGGGTCCATGGCCGCGGATCGGGGGTCCCAGGTAAAGTAGGTTGGGTTGGAGCCCGAAACGGCCTTGGTAGGGCCCGAGCGACTCAGGATGCGAACCTGGGCGCCTAGGTCCAATAGGTATTGGCTCAGGGCTGTACCGATGAGACCGGACCCTCCGGCAATCAGAACCACCGGTGGATGGGTAAATTCGGTGGATGAAGTAGAGGGCAAGGGTGTATTAGAGGGCGGTGAATTTTGTTGCATATGCAATTATTTACTTCTTAGGATGATATAATTTTGCTCTATTCTTTTAGGTTATTCATTTGTAACGCCCAATTTCAAGGTTTCCATGCATCAGTTTTCGTTTTTGACCGCTTCCGATGCCGTTGCCATCGATCGCTTGTACCAACTATACAACAACGATCCGACCTCGGTGGATTTGGAATGGGCCCGTTTTTTTGAGGGTTTTGAATTTGCCAGCAGGGACGGTGCCCCCCGAGGCTCCTCCCAAGAAGTCGTCAAAGAAATTCAAGTCGCCCTCTTACTGGAGGCCTACCGGAGTCGGGCCCACCTCGTTGCCCAAACGAATCCGATCCGCCCCCGCAAGGACCGAAACCCTGGCTTAGATCCCGCGCTTTTTGGCCTGGGCCAGGATGATCTGCACCGGGTTTTTGCGGCTACCGGAGGCAAAACCCTAGAGCAAGCCCTGGCGGAAATGCAGGCCTGTTACGGCGGCAGCCTCGGCTTTGAATTTCAACATATCCGCGAAAAGGAAATTCGGGATTGGTGCCGGGATTATTTCGAGAACCGTTCCCCCGGTTACGGCTTTGATTTGGAAAAGAAAAAACGAATTCTTCAAAAACTTAACGAAGCCGTTGTTTTCGAAAATTTTTTGCATAAGAAATTTGTTGGGCAAAAGCGCTTTTCTCTCGAAGGCGGGGAGAATACC
>RFPG01000188.1 GCA_009926245.1 Sphingobacteriia bacterium
CTGCTCAACTCCATGGCAACCCAACGCCTGCATTCGGCTCAGCGTCTCCTCAAAATCGTTTTGCTCAGCGCGATTGCAGGTCTTATGTTATGGTAAAAGCCCTGGGACAAACCAAGGAGGGTCAGCAACCGGCGGCATCCGCCAAATCACGCAACATCTTATAGAGCGATTCGACCGTGACTTTGTGCTGGTAGACCATCTGCACGGTGGAACCCTGTTGACGCAAGACCCAGTTGCCAGGCTTTTCTTGAACCGCCTGCAAAACCGCCCCAAAAACAGGGCCTTGGTAATAGTCTTGCCGACTTCCGTCCGGTAAATGCGCTTTGAACATTTCTTTGCGCCATACCATTTTTTCGAAGCCCAAACGTCCGCCTTGCATCCGTAAACGCATCAAGGTCAGCAACAACTGAGCCTGTTCGGGCAGAGGCCCGAAACGATCTATCAGACGATCTTCGAAGGCGTCCAATGCATCTTCGCTCTCCAAATCATCCAACTCCCGGTACAGACTCAATCGTTCCGTTGTGTTACGAACATAAAAATCCGGCAACAAAGCCGGAGCATCGGTATCCAACAAAACCTCGGTGGCCGGCGGGTCCAGAGGCTGATCGGCATACAAATCCGCGTAATCGGTGGTACGCAATTCACGAATAGCCTCGTCCAGAATTTTTTGGAAAAGCTCCAATCCAATCTCGGTGATGAAACCACTTTGTTCACCACCCAACATATTACCAGCACCACGGATATCCAAGTCTCTCAAGGCAATCTGAAAGCCACTGCCCAATTCGGAATGTTGTTCAATGGCTTGCAAGCGGCGCCGAGCCTCTTGCGTTAACGAAAAAAGAGGGGGCACAATCAAATAACAAAAAGCTTTGAGGTTGGAGCGCCCCACGCGACCTCGCATTTGATGCAAATCACTGAGCCCAAAGTTTTGGGCTTGATTAATCAAAATAGTGTTGGCATTGGGAATATCCAACCCAGATTCAATGATATTGGTGGCCACCAAGATATCGAGCTTGCCTTCAATAAACTGCAACAATACCTTTTCCATCATATCCCCCGGCATTTGACCGTGAGCGACTCCTATACGCAGTCCCGGGCACCATTGCCCGATCAAATCAGCCACCCCTTCGATGCCCTGAACGCGGTTATGAACAAAGAAAACCTGCCCCCCCCGGTCGGTCTCAAACAAAATCGCCTCCCGGACTTTGTTTTCGTCGATGACCATCAATTCGGTATGCACCGGTTGACGATTGGGCGGGGGTGTTGATATCACACTCAAATCCCTGGCACCCAGCAACGAAAATTGCATCGTTCGGGGAATCGGAGTAGCCGTAAGGGTCAAGGTATCCACCGAGACCTTCATGGCTTTGAGTTTTTCTTTGGTGGCGACCCCAAACTTTTGTTCCTCGTCAATGATCAAGAGCCCCAGGTCTTTGAACTTGATTTTGGAACCAACGATTTTGTGGGTGCCAATCAAAATATCAATACGACCGGCTTCCAAATCCTCCAGAACCCCTTTGACTTCGGCCGCTGTTCGAAAACGATTCAAATAATCAACCCGTACGGGCAGTCCTTGGAGCCTCGAAGCAAAGGTCCTCGCATGCTGCAAGGCAAGGATGGTGGTTGGGACCAAGACGGCGGTTTGTTTCCCATCGCAGGCCGCCTTAAAGGCCGCCCGTATGGCGACTTCGGTTTTGCCAAACCCCACATCACCGCAGACCAGCCGATCCATGGGGTAGGCCTTTTGCATATCGGCCTTCACCGCTTCGGTGGCTTTGCTTTGATCGGGGGTGTCTTCGTACAAAAAAGAGGCTTCCAGCTCGTGCTGCAGGTAATTATCCGGGGGAAAGGCGTGCCCCTTGGAGGCTTTTCGTCGGGCGTACAACTCGATCAGGTCTTTGGCGATGTCCTTGACCTGGGCCTTGGTTTTGGTTTTGAGTTTATCCCAAGTATCGGATCCCAGTTTATGAATTTTGGGCGGGGTGCCGTCCTTGCCGGAATACCGCGAAACTTTGTGCAAGGAATGAATGCTAACATAAAGCAAATCGTCGTCCCTGTAACTAATCCGTATTGTTTCTTGCCACTGACCGTTGACTTGTATTTTCTCCATGCCGGCGTATTTGCCGACCCCGTGGTCCATGTGTACAACGTAGTCCCCGGGTTTGAAATCCAGGATTTCTTTGAGGGTTAACTTTTCGGAAGCGGAGGTTCGACCCCGCACTTTGTATTTATGAAAACGCTCAAAGAGCTGGTGTTCCGTCCAAAAAACCGCGGCTTGATCGTGGTCCGTAAAACCAGCATGCAAGCCCAGCGACAAGGGTTGCATGCGGAAACCGGCTTGCAAATCCTCGAGAATTTGATCCAGGCGCTCCATTTGCTTGGGGTTATCACCGCACAGAAAAAGCCGGTAACCCTGTTCGGACAGCTCCCGACCCGTCGCAACCAAGCGGTCAAATTGCTTGCGCATCACGGGTTGTTCCGCGGTACGAAAGGTCCATTTGTAGGAAGGACCCGACCCATAAGCCGCTTTGGTTCGGGGGTCCTGTCCGCCGTCCACTTCCAAAAGAACTCTTTTGAAACCCATCAACAAATCAAACCACTCGTCCGGGCTGGTCAACCACCGCTGCAAATCATCGGGCACCCCATTCCATCGCTCTTCGGCCGAGGCCATGAGCATGGACCAATTGCTGTGCCATAACACTGTCTGCGTTGGAAAATAAGAGACCAGGGATTGTTGACCTTGTTCCAATAAATCGGCCTGTAAATTGGGAAGAATCACCGCCTTGTCTATCTCCTTCACGGTCAACTGAGATTCTGGATCAAAGGTGCGGATGCGCTCGGCGCAATCGCGATAAAGTTCAAGGCGGTACGGCCAGTCCGAAGCGTAACTAAAAACATCCAATATCCCACCCCGGATGGCATACTGACCGGGTTCGTACACAAAATCCACGCGCTCAAAGCCCATTTCGCTCATCAATTCGATCAAAAAATCCAGATTGACCGATTCGTTTTTGTTTATTTCTAGTGTGTTACGGGCAAGGGTTGTGTTAATCACCACCTCTTCCATCAGGGCCTCGGGCCAGGTTACCAACCAATGAGTAGCTTCGTTGTTGCGAAGACCCATCTGGCCCAGAACCCCGGCCCTTTGCAAAACCAAGTAAGGATCCTTTTCGCTATCCCCAAATTTTCGCTTGGTCGAGCCTGGAAACAAGGAAACATGGGCGCCGCCCAGCAAGGCTTCCAAATCGGAACAGGCGTACATCGCTTCTTCACGATCCGCCAACAAAACCACCTGCAGTCCTCGCAATCCGGCCCGCTGAGCCGCAGCTGCCATCCACCACCGCGCCGATCCCGCCAAGCCTTCGGCCTGAACCCAACAAGGATGGTCTGTGACCTTATCGTTTTGGTTAAGAAATGAAGCTCCCCCAAGAATTCGCTCCGTACGGGCGTATTCCTCCAACAATCGCTCGGTATTCCAAACTTCCTGCTCCAAAATCGCCCGCTAAACTACGCTTCCAATTACTCCGCGAGGAGGGCGTTGATTTTGTTTTGAAGCAACGCCTTTTGGCGTTCGAAAGCGGACCCGGTGGCGGGTCCATCAAAACCGGTATGTACGTATCGAATGCGGCCTCCGGCGTCCAGCAAGAGGGTGGTAGGGAAGGCCTTGAGGCGGACCAGCTG
>RFPG01000189.1 GCA_009926245.1 Sphingobacteriia bacterium
TTTTGGATAAATCTTGGGCCGCCTCCCTGGCTTTTTCGGCAAAATCCGAACCAGAAGATGCGTAGAGAATGCTCCGTGATGCGTTGATGATTAGGTTGTTATGTGAAGTACAACCCGCCCGAATTACGGCTTCCAAATCCCCGCCTTGGGCTCCAATACCCGGAACCAAAAAGAAATGTTGCGGAAAATCAGCCCGCAACGCAGCCAAGGCCGCCGGCCTTGTGGCGCCCACCACCAGCATGGTGTCTTCGTGGCTACCCCATGAGAGGGCCGCATCCACCATGTGGCGATAGAACGGCCTCCCATCGGCGGCCGTTTTTTCTTGAAAATCAGCAGCCCCGGAATTGCTAGTCAAACCCAAAACGACCGCCCACTTACCAGTCCTTCCCAAAAAAGGCTGCACAGAATCCCGGCCCATGTAAGCATGCAGTGTGACGGCATCGACCCCGTAAACATCATAAAAAGCGTGGGCATAACGATCGGCGGTGTTCCCAATATCGCCCCGTTTGGCATCGGCGATGCAAAGCGCCTCGGAGGGCAGACATTCGACCGTGCGGGCAAAACATTCCATCCCGGCCGGACCCATCGCCTCAAAAAAAGCCAGGTTGGGTTTGTAGGCGATGCATAGGTCGGCCGTGGCCTCCACAATGGCTTTGTGAAAGGCCAGAACGGGATCGGGCTCGTTACGAAGACAGGCGGGAATGCGCGCTGGATCGGTGTCCAGTCCAACGCATAACATGGTCTGGCGTTGCTGGATGAGGTCCAGCAGTCGTTGGTAGGTTAGGGGTGCTCGCACGATGGGGGGATGGATTCAATGAGGGTGATTTCGGGAACCGATTGCCGAATGACTTTTTCGATGCCGTTCCGCAGGGTGAGGTGACTGATATTGCACTGCTCGCAATTGCCGATCAAACGCAGGCGGACTTCGCCGGCTTGATTGACCTCCAACAATTCCACATTCCCGCCGTCCCCTTCGAGGTAAGGCCGGATGGTATCCAGCGCAGCCTGAACCCGGTCAAAAAGGGATTGCGCAGGGCTCATATGGAGCGGTGATGCATGGCAATACGCCTCGATACTTCACCGGCCAGATCGAGGTAGGCCTGCGCAATGGGGGTACCGGCCACCGAGGGCCCTTGAGTTGAACCTTCGATCATGGGCAGGCTGGCCAGGCATTCCAATCCCAATCGTTCCGCCAGGGCATGGGTTCCCTCTTTTCCAAAGGGATGGTACCGCTGATCGGGCCGATCCTCAGGGCTGAACCAAGCCATATTCTCCACCAGGCCCAGCAAATGCAGCTTGGTGCCTTCGGTTTGAAACATTCGACCCGCTTTGAGGGCATCGGCCACGGCCATCGCCTGGGGTGTGGTCACCAGAAGACCAAAGGCCTCAGGGAATAATTTGGTGAGGGTGAGTTGAACATCCCCGGTTCCGGGCGGCAAATCCATGACCAAATAATCCAATTCGCCCCAATCCACCTCCGAAAAAAACTGCTTGAGCGTATTCGATGCCATCGGTCCACGCCAAATCAGGGGCCTGGCCGGGTCAATCAACAAACCCACCGACATCATACGCAGGCCTTCAACATCCACCGGGGTCATGCGTCCTTCCTTCAAACCGGGTTGACGGTCTTCGGCCCCTAGGAGAATGGGCACATTGGGGCCGTACAAATCCGCATCCAACAAGCCCACCGAGGCGCCGGATGCAGCCAAGGCCCTTGCCAAATTCACAGCAACCGTGGTTTTGCCAACGCCTCCTTTACCCGAAGCCACCATGATCAGGTTACGGACCTCCGGTAACCAATCCATGCCCTGAGCTCGACCCAAGGTCCGAGCCTCCATTCGAATATCGACTTGGAGGTCGGGTCCCCAATCCTCGGCGAGCGCCGCTCGGCAATCCGCCTCCATGCGATCTTTGAGAGGGCAGGAGGGTGTGGTCAGACGAATCAAAAAACGCACCGACCTGGCTTGGTCATCCACTTCCAGGGCCTCGATCATGCCCAAGGTCACCAGGTCTTTGCCCAAATCGGGCTCACGGACCCTGGAAAGGGTGACCCGTACCGCCTCCGTATCAAGAACGCTGGGGGAGCCGGCCATGAAAATTAGGAGCGACCGTAGGCCTTCAGCGTCCGCAAATGGGAATTGACCGCCAAGGCCATGCTGGGGAAGGTATTGTAACCGTACCCAAATTCCGCCGCCGTTTCGCGAACAATTCGAGCGATGGCCGGGTAATGAATATGCGATATGTTAGGAAAAAGGTGATGTTCGACTTGATAGTTCAAGCCACCCAGGTACCAAGTCAACCAACGATTCCCCGGTGAAAAATTAGCCGTGGTCTGCAATTGATGCACCGCCCAGGAATTGTCCATCAAACCCTTGTCGTCCGGAAGAGGCTGATCGGCCCCTTCCACAACATGCGCCAACTGAAAAACAATCGCCATTATAAAACCGGCCACCAAGTTCACCACCAAAAAGCCTGCCAAGACTGTAATCCAGGATAAAGGGCTGAGCATCAATGGCAAAACCAAAAGGATTCCAAAGTACAGAAGCTTCCCGGTAATTAATTTGGTCATTTGTTGGAACACAAATTGAGGGCCTTTGGCCATGGACCACTGGATGGCCTGCCGAACATCCTTCACATAAAAAGAAAGGGTCATCATCGAATACAGCAGAGGAGCATACAAGTGCTGAAAACGGTGAACCGGCCGAAGGGGCTGGTGCTTATCGAATCGAAGCAGAGCCATGCCC
Source organism: Sphingobacteriia bacterium (assembly GCA_009926245.1). Lineage (GTDB taxonomy): Bacteria > Bacteroidota > Bacteroidia > UBA7662 > UBA7662 > SYHX01. The sequence continues at coordinate 2,745 of RFPG01000189.1, forward strand.
GCAATATCCTCATCGGCTCCGTGAATGTTGGTATAGGTATGATGATAGACATTGTGCTGCATCTTCCAGCTGAACTTGTTGCCACCGATCATGTAGATAGAGGAAGCAAACAAACGATTGATCCAAGCCTTGTCCGAAAACGAATTGTGGCAGGCATCGTGCATCACTCCCATTCCGATACCGGCCAGGGCAATGCCCAGCCAGACAAAAACCAACATGGCCGCCCACCAAGGCATGGGCAACGCAATCAAAAGAGCCAAAGGTCCCAGATAGGCCAGGATCCAAAAAAGACCCTTGCCAATCATGCGCATTCCCCCGTTGGAGGATAGGCCCTTTTGGTCAAAATACTCCTTGACCCTCTGTTTGAGGGATTGGTGGAAGGTAAACTGCTGGGCGTTGGCGAATCGAATGGTTTGGCTCATAGCACAAAGGTACGGCTGCCTTAGGGATGGGCCAAAACAGCGGAACTGTAGGGAGGGATTTGAATTTGGTAACGGCCTTTGCCCAAATGAACCACCTGACCACGACCCGCCAGCAGATTCAATTCAAAACGGCTGCGCAGTCGGTCCCGCACCGAGCGAGGTAGCGGAAGGGCCAACCCTCGGTTGCTGTTAGCGCCCCCTTCGGTGGAATTCCCCCTCAAGCGCTGCGCGATGGGGTCGTTGAGGTCCACCACCGTTTCGAGGGGTTTGGACGAACGATTCCATACCACCCAAACATCTTCCTGGAGATAACGTCGACTCATGATCAGCGCCTCGGGTTGATCCAACAAAAAATGCGTACTCCCGTACGACAAGGCCATGCTCTGGGAGCGAACCTGCATCAGGCGACGGCAATGCTCCATGGTCTCTTGTTCAGGTCTGGAAAGGCCTTCAAAGCGCATCATGCGGCGATTGTCCGGATCCCCGGCCCCCAT
>RFPG01000190.1 GCA_009926245.1 Sphingobacteriia bacterium
ACCGATGTTGATATCACATTGATAATTCGTCCGTAGCCGGCCGCCTTCATTCCCGGTAACACCGCCCGCATTAATTCATGGGCGGCCAACAACTGCTGTTTCCACGGCGCATCAAAGGCCTCCGTAGCCGACGCATGCAGCGCCCCGGCCGGTGGTCCGCCGCTGTTGTTCACCAAGATATGCACCACTTCTTCTGAACCACGTCCCCAAGACCCGTAACCATCCCGGACCTGCTGCAAATTCTGCAAATCCACCGCCCAAAACGCATGCCCAGCGCCCCCCAATTCTTTCAATCGCTGCTCCAATGCCTCGGCGGTACGGGCTACCATAACAATGCGTGCACCGGATGCGGCCAAAGCCTTGGCCGTGGCCCATCCAATGCCCTGACTGGCCCCGCAGACCAGGGCCGTTTTGCCTTCTAAATTTCCATAGGGTTGCATTCGCTAAAAATACAACCCGCCCTGCCTACCCCGCCTTGGGACCTGAATTCCTGCGGAAATAAGCGCACCAAGCCTGCAATCCACAGTCCCCGCATCGAGGATTGCGGGCCACGCAAACCCTCCGGCCGTGCAAAATCAGCCAATGATGGGCCTTGGGAACCAAGGCTTCCGGGATATGCCGCATCAATTGAACCTCGGTGGCCAGCGGGGTTTTGGCACCGCGGGTCAAGCCCAACCGAGCCGAAACCCGAAAAACATGGGTATCTACCGCCATCGCCGCCTCCCCGTGCAGAACCGAAAGGATCACATTGGCGGTTTTGCGACCCACCCCGGGCAAGGCCATCAAATCCTCCCGGGCCGACGGCACTTCGCCCCCAAAACGCTCCATCAATAGTTGGGCCAAGCCCGCCAAATGCCTGGCTTTGGCGTTGGGATAGGATATCGAAGCGATCAATTCCCGAATGAGGTCCTCCCCGGCCACCGCCATCGTTGCCGCATCCGGCAATCGGGCAAACAAGGACCGCGTCACGATATTCACCCGTTTGTCGGTGCATTGGGCGGACAAAACCACCGCCACCAGCAACTCAAACGGATTGCGGTACATCAATTCCGTCTCCGCCTCCAGCCCACTCTCCTCAAAATACCGAAGCACCCCGGCATAACGCTCTTTGATCGTCATGCCCCAAAACTACAAACCGAATGAATTTCCGGCCTTACCGCTTCTTTTGGAGTTTGAGGCTCTGTTTGAGTACCCCACCATCCCCCGTCAAAGCCTGAACCAAGACATAATATTGCCCATCGGACCATTCGTCCATCGGCAATTCTAGACGGTGTTCGCCAGCAGACAGCATTGGATCGTGGCTTTGGTAAACCCGACGGCCAATCGCATCGACCACCTCAACGCGTAAAGTAGAAGGTTGCCCAAGGTTCAGGTTTAACGAAGTACGATTTGACGCTGGGTTCGGGTAAATGGAGGCCTCCAAAGGAGCCTTGAAGGTCTGCAAACGCAGACGTGCAGCGGTCAACGGCAAGCCCGTCAAAGCCACTCCGTCGGAATTAGCCAATTCGCTCTCGGTTTCATCCATCTCCAGCCAACCTTCGGCACGACCCTTCAGCTCCAAACGAATCACGTCATCGCCTTCCATCAAACGCCAAGGCATCAAATGATACCAAGCCAAACGTAGGCTTCTGCCCTGTTGCTTGTACACCACCGCTTCGTCGCTCACCTTGCTCATCGAACGAACCGAAACCACCTGAACACCTTCCGGCAAACGCAGGTTCAACGATACCGCCCCCAAATCCATACCACGCTTGGCCTTCAAATCCAAGAAGTAAACCCCCGAATTGGTCGTCTGATCCCCGTTCTCCTCCATCCGCGTCCATGACGCACGCGCCGTCACCGATGGGTTGTAACTGCCGTTCACGTCACCGTAACACAATGAACGTAAATCAAGATAAACACTATCTCCCTGTCCGATCGAAAAGGTATCCATCGAATAACCGAAATCACCCGCACTAAAATCATTAATAATTAACGAATAACGCCTCGAAACAAGCAATGCATCCGACGAGTTAATTGAGGCCGTTCGATTCACATCAGCGACCTGACGCCGCAACCCCCATAGAGACTGCAAATTGGTAAAGTGCCGGGAAATCCCCAAGGCATCGGTTGCATTAACGCCTCCCCACGGCCTTGGATTGGTAAAGCTCAATCGGTAACTGCCAGGTGGACGAATTCCAAAATCAAAAGATCCCTGTCCATCCGTTGTAACACTGTCAATGGCTTGGTTGCCGCTCGAAAGGGTTAACATCACCTGGGACATGGGGGTCAAGGACGTATTTTGATATCGGAGTACGCCACGAAGTGGGCTGTTCAATACCATTAGATGGACCGTTACCAAAGAATCACAGCCTTGAATATTGCCAAGCAACAAGGAATAAACGCCTGTCGCATTGAGAAGCTGACTCCCCAGCCAGAACCCCGACCCAAATGCAATCGTATCGTAAATCACCGTCGTCGACGGATTTGCAACCTGCAGATCCAAATAAACCAAACTATCGCACCCCGTATGACTTGTCAAAACCACCGTATAGCTTCCACCCTGCCAAAAGGCTTGCCCCTGCAGATTCAGGGTATCGCCCATACAAAGCGATTGAACCAATGTCGTGGGATTTATAGAGTCAGCAACTGTCAAATGAAGAGTCACCATGGAATCGCAACCTGTTGAGGTTGTCAACATCGCGGTATATACACCACTCGTGGACAAAGCATTTCCGTTGAACCCAAAAGTCTGGCCATAACATAGGCTCCTGTTCGTTTGGGTAGAATAAACGGGATGAACCATCAACTCCAAGTGAATTGTTGAATCACATCCGTTATGGGAAGTTGTTACCCGGGTATAGCGTCCACTTTGAGTCAAGTTCAAACTACCGAACAAATAGCTACCCCCAGCACAAATCTGAACATGGATGGTTGTATCGGCAGGCCTAGGCTTTACCTGCACATAAGCCTGAACAACCGAATCACAACCCAGCTGATTGGTTAAAATCAAGCGATGCAAACCTGAGCTTACCAAAGGCATAGAGCCCATCCACACGGTATCTCCTTGACATAAGGTAACACTCCGACCCGCTGTTACCCTAAAATTATCGATTGACCATGATTCGTTACAAACATCCTCGGCATTCCATTGATTAATCGAAAAGGAAACGTTGTTTCCAATCCCATGGGGTGCAGCAAAACGAGCCCTGTAGGTTCTAGTTGGGTATCCCGAACAACGAGTACCCGATTGGCCTAATGGCTCTAATTGCGGATAGTTGGCGGTTCCCCAAGTCCAAAAATAGAACGTACCTAGCAAATGGCCATTGGCTGTAACATAGAATGGCTCATTGTTGTCCCATGAATCATGAATATTCCAATCAAACTCAAAGTAAGCCGAATCGTAGGGAGGGACATTCTGATTGAAATACGACAAGGATTGATTGGCAAAAGGCCCTAGCGCCTGGTTACCCAAATAGCTAAATCTTTGATTCGTATTCCACCCTGAACTATTCTGCGTGAAATTATTTTGGACCATATAAGAATCATTTCCAAAGTCAGTGGTGTCTTGACCGATGCGAATTGAGTTGGTTTGTGTAGAGCAACCATTACGATAAACTACTTTTGCACTATAAGTCCCTGCCATCGTTGGCGCAAATACATTGGTATC
>RFPG01000020.1 GCA_009926245.1 Sphingobacteriia bacterium
GGATTTTTGTCCATTTTGCCTGTTGACCAAGGAATTGAGCATTCAGCCGGCGCTTCGTTTGCACCCAATCCCCGCTATTTCGATTCCGAAAACATCGTTCGATTGGCCATTGAATCGGGTTGCAATGCCGTAGCGTCCACCTTTGGAGTCTTGGGTTCGGTGGCCCGTCGATATGCTCACAAAATCCCTTTCATCGTCAAAATCAACCACAACGAATTTTTGTCCTACCCCAACGAGTACGATCAAATCATGTTCGGCTCGGTTCGCGAAGCCTGGGAAATGGGCGCCGTGGCCGTTGGTGCGACGATTTATTTTGGCTCTGAAGGTTCCCGTCGGCAATTGGTCGAAGTGGCCGAGGCCTTCGAAGAGGCGCATTCCCTGGGCATGGCCACGATTTTGTGGTGCTACCTCCGCAATCCAGGCTTCAAGGTGGACGGCGTCGATTATCATACCTCGACCGATCTGAGCTCGCAGGCCAACCACCTAGGTGTTACCATCCAGGCCGATATCATCAAGCAAAAGCTTCCGACCAACAACGGGGGATACCTGGCCACCAAACATGGCAAAACCCATCGCTTGGTTTACGATCAGTTGACCACCGACCACCCCATTGATTTGTGTCGTTACCAGGTAGCCAACGGGTACATGGGACGGGCTGGTTTGATTAATTCCGGAGGGGAATCCAAAGGAGCCGACGATTTGACCGAAGCTGTAGCGACGGCCGTTATCAACAAACGAGCCGGCGGTTCGGGATTGATTTTGGGTCGAAAAGCTTTTCAGAGACCGATGGCCGAGGGGGTTGACTTGTTGAACAAGGTTCAAGACGTTTACTTGGATTCCAGCATCGATTTCGCCTAAAGCATGGCTTGGTTCAAACGTTCTACCGCCGGGGTGACCACGGCAACCGACGAGAAGCGCGAAGCGCCCGATGGATTGTGGTTCAAATGCCCCTCTTGCAAGGCTTCGGTTTTAACCAAAGATTTGCAGGAGAACCTCTCGGTATGCCCCAAATGCGATTACCACCATCGCCTGGGGTCCGAAGGTTATTTCAACATCCTTTTTGATCAAGGAATTTACGAGGAATTGGATGCAGATTTAATTTCACTGAATCCTCTTAACTTCAAGGATACCAAGGACTACGGCGATCGCCTTCGGGATGCTCGAGCCAAGACGGGGCTCCGAGATGCTTTGCGGTCCGCCGTTGGTAACCTGAACGGATTTCCCCTGGTGGTGGCCTGCATGGATTTTGAATTCATCGGCGGGTCGATGGGCACGGTGATGGGCGAGAAAATTGCCCGGGCTGTGGACAAGGCCCGTGCCCTGCGTTGTCCGGTCTTGGTGATTTCCAGATCCGGGGGCGCCCGCATGATGGAGGCCGCTTTTTCTTTGATGCAAATGGCCAAAACATCGGCCAAACTATCCCTGGCCGATCGGGAGGGGATTCCCTACATCTCCCTCATGACCGATCCTACCACCGGAGGGGTCACCGCATCGTTTGCGATGTTGGGCGATTTGAATTTGGCCGAACCCGGTGCCTTGATTGGTTTTGCCGGACCCCGCGTGATTCGCGAAACCATCAAGAAGGATTTGCCGCCAGGTTTCCAAAGCGCCGAATCGGTGCTTGAAAGTGGTTTCCTGGACTTGATCGTTCCGCGACATACCCTGAAGGAGACCTTGGCCCGGCTTTTGTCGCATCTGCGTCCCTAGCCTCTGTCAACAAAACTTGGAATTTGGCCCTCAAAGCCGTATCTTTGCGATTCTAAAATTTTATAAACAACAGCGGCCCCAACCAACAGCGACCTCAGCGGCCCCAAATAAGCGGAAAATGTATTTAGACAAAACCAAAAGATCCGAAATCTACACTCAATTCGGCCAAAACGCCCAGGATTCAGGCACGGCAGAAAGCCAGATTGCCCAGTTTTCCTTCCGTATTGCTCACCTGACCGAGCATCTCAAGAAAAACAAGAAGGACTATTCCACCCAGCTCTCCCTCGTCAAAATGGTCGGAAAGCGCCGGGATTTACTTAATTACCTGAAGCAAATCGACATTGCTCGTTACAGGGCGGTGATCGAAAAACTCAATCTTCGCAGGTAATTTCAAAGGCGGTTCCTCTGGGGCCGCCTTTTTGCGTTCACCGGAACTCCGCGACCCTCCAGGGTCCATCGCTATGCATGGTTCGGTGTGCATACTCTCTTTTCGTGGCCTGAATCATCCGGTGATGACGCCCGCCTTTTATCCAACCCTGTTTACCCAATCTTTATGAAACCACAATCCACTGTACAATCCATTCAATTGCCCGACGGTCGGGTCATTACCCTCGAAACCGGTCTCATGGCCCGTCAAGCTGACGGTGCTGTCCTTCTTAGCATGGGGGATACCCGGCTTTTGGCCACCGTTGTTTCGGCCAAAGAAGCCAAAGAAGACGTCGACTTTATGCCCCTCACCGTGGATTACCAAGAGAAATTCGCATCCACCGGTAAAATCCCAGGCAGTTTTCATGCCGAAATTCTGCCCGATGCATTGGCCGGCCTGGCCGCCTCCGCAGCCTTGGCCGTTTCCAATGTCCCATTCAACGGTCCTATTTCCGAAGTGAGGGTGGCCCGCATTGACGGTGAATTTGTCATCAACCCTTCTCGCAGCGCGCTTGAAACGGCCGATATGGATTTGATGGTGGCCGCTACCCTGGAGAATGTGATGATGGTGGAAGGCGAAGCCAAAGAATGTTCGGAACAAGATCTGGCTCAAGCCATTTTGGTGGCTCACAATGCCATCAAAGATCAATGCAGGGTGCAGCTAGAGCTGCGTGCCGCTGTCGGAGCTACTCCAAGGGCCTATTTGCATGAGCGCTCGGATGACAAGCTTCGTCATGCCGTTGAATCTTTTTGTTACGACAAAGTATACAATGTGGCCAAATCAGGAGCGCCCAAGCACGAGCGTTCGGCCGGTTTCCGCCAAGTTCTCGAAGATTTTATCGCCTCCCTCGGTGAAGGAGCCGAAGTCGATAAATTTTTGGTCAAGAAATACTTCCATGACGTGGAGTACAGCGCCATGCGCAACATGATTTTGGACGAAGAGCGTCGTTTGGACGGTCGTCGTTTGGATGAAGTTCGTCCGATTTGGTGCGAGGCTGGGTTTCTTCCTGCCACCCACGGTTCGGCCCTCTTTACGCGGGGTGAAACCCAATCCCTGACTTCGGTGACGCTGGGCTCCAAAGAGGATGAGCAAATGATTGATGGGGCGGTTATTTCAGGCTATAACAATTTCCTTCTTCATTACAATTTCCCTTCTTTTTCGACCGGTGAAACCCGTCCCAACCGGGGACCGGGCCGTCGCGAAGTGGGTCACGGAAACTTGGCAATGCGGGCCCTCAAGCAAGTATTGCCCCCTCAGGAAGAATGCCCTTACACCATTCGGATTGTATCGGACATCTTGGAGTCCAACGGTTCCTCTTCGATGGCCACGGTATGTGCAGGGACTTTGGCACTTATGGATGCCGGTGTTCAAATCAAAGGTCCTGTATCCGGTATTGCCATGGGTTTGATCACCGATGGAAATCGCTTCAAAGTCTTATCGGATATTCTGGGAGATGAAGATCACCTGGGCGATATGGACTTTAAGTTAACGGGTACGGCCAAAGGCATCACCGCATGTCAGATGGATATCAAGATTGATGGTCTGCCCTACGAAGTCCTATTGCAGGCATTGACCCAAGCATCGGCCGGCCGCGCCCACATTCTGGGCGAAATGAACAAGGCCCTGTCAAAACCGCGCGAAGACTACCGTCCTCATGTTCCAAGGATTACCCAAATCACCATTGACCGTGAGTTTATTGGGGCGATCATCGGGCCCGGTGGCAAAATCATTCAAGAAATTCAGCGCGAAACGGCCTCAACTATCAGCATTGAGGAAAAAGGCGAACAGGGTATTGTCCAGATTTATACGGCCGACAAAGCCGGTATGGACAAAGCCGTCGCCCGTATTCGCGGTATTGCAGCCAAGCCAGAAATGGGGGCCGTCTATTCAGGTAAAGTCAAGTCGATTATGCCCTTTGGTGCATTTGTCGAATTCATGCCCGGCAAGGATGGCCTTTTGCACATTTCAGAAATCCGTTGGGAGCGCATCGAAACCATGGACGGTGTCTTTACCGAAGGACAAGAAATCCAAGTTAAGTTGGTAGAGGTCGATCCCAAGACCGGTAAGTTCCGTCTATCGGCCAAGGCCTTGCTGCCTCGTCCAGAGGGAATGCCGGAGCGTGGACCCCGTCCTGACCGTGGGCCTCGCCCAGAGCGCGGACCCCGCCCGGACCGCGGACCCCGTCCTGAAGGCGGTGAGGCCCGTGCCGAGCAGCAGGATGGCACCGAAGGTGACGCCTAGGCGCGCCTTTGATTTTGTGTTATTGAATTAATTTTTCCCGGTTTTGGGGATTTAGCGCTGCGGCATCAATTTGCCGTCTGTGCGACAACTCAAAATCATTCGTCAAATCACCGCTCGCGATCAGCGATCGTTGGAGCGTTATCTTCTGGAGATTGGCCGCCTACCCCGGCTCAGCCCACAGGAAGAAGCGGCCTTGGCGGTGAGTGCACGGAGCGGTGATCGACGTGCCGTCGAGCGATTGGTGACCGCCAATCTTCGTTTTGTGGTATCGGTTGCCAAACAATACCAGAATCACGGACTAAGTCTCAACGACCTAATTAACGAAGGCAATGTGGGTTTGATCAAGGCGGTACACCGCTACGATGAAACCAAAGGTTTTAAGTTCATTTCCTATGCCGTTTGGTGGATTCGGCAATCCATCCTGCAGACCCTGGCCGATCAAGGCCGGACCGTGCGATTGCCCACCAGCCGAATGAACCGCATCGTCCAAATCAAAAGGCTGGCAGGTCGCTTGGAACAGGAATGGGGACGTGAGGTCCATTCGGTTGAACTAGCCGAACAACTGGGCCTGAGCCCCGAGGAGGTGGATGCTCATTTGGCATGGGCCCTGCGTCCCACTTCTCAAGACGCGCCGTCAGGCAACGGTGAGGACGAGTCTCCTTGGTCGGAGCGATTGGAGGATATGAATCGGCATCATCAACCCGGCTGGGTTTTGGAAAAGGAATCCTTGGCTCAGGATGTGGACGATGTCTTGGGAGGACTTTCGAATCGTGAAGCTGAAATTCTTCGATTTTCCTACGGAATAGGGGGTCGACCTCAGTTGGAAGCGGAGGAATTATCCAACCGCTTTCAGTTGTCCAGGGAACGCGTTCGTCAAATCCGGGAAAGGGCCCTTCGTCGCCTTCGAGGAATGGCTCAGACCAACCGCTTGCGCTTCTTTCTGGGTGGGACCTAAAGGGGCCTTGGAGGGGTTTTAGCCTTCGTCTCCGTTGGGGTTGTCTTCGCCGTCCTGTACCATGACCTCGGCCGAGAACCTGAACTCCAACCCCGGGTTTTCGGATTGAAGGCGCTGCAACATCCATTCGGAATCCGCCAGGTACACCGAATTCCCATCTTTGTCGTAGGCATGGTGTTCTCGGCGGTACTGAAAAAACGAGTCGATTTGCTCCGAATCAGCCGCGTGGATCCAACATGCTTTGAGGTAGGGCAGCGCTTGGTAGAGAACCTTGGCACCGTATTCGTGGAGCATGCGGAATTGAATAACATCAAATTGCAATTCTCCGACGGTACCGATAATTTTGCGGTTACCGGGCTGCTGCACAAAGAGTTGAGCGACGCCTTCGTCGGTTAATTGGCGTAAGCCTTTGTCGAATTGTTTGGCTTTGAAGGGGTCCAGGTTTTCGACCCTGCGGAACAATTCGGGGGAAAAGGCGGGAATACCTTTGAAATATAATTTTTCGCCTTCGGTCAGGCTGTCACCGATTTTGAAATTTCCGGTATCGTAAAGGCCCACCACATCGCCGGGCCAGGCTTCGTCCACAGTATTGCGATCGCTGGCCTGAAACAAAAGAGGCGCGGCAAAGCGAAGTTTTTTGGACAAGCGAACGTGATGATAAAATTTGTTACGCTCAAACTTGCCAGAGCAGATGCGCATAAAGGCAATACGGTCCCGGTGATTGGGATCGAGGTTGGCGTGTATTTTGAAAATAAATCCCGTAAGCTTGGGATGCTGGGTGGTGATCAGGCCCGCCTGGGTCAAGCGGGGGCCCGGCTCCGGCGCAATTTTCACAAAGGTGTCCAGCAATTCTTTGATGCCAAAATTGTTCAAGGCGCTGCCAAAAAACACCGGAGCCTGCTCAGCGGCCAGGTAGGCTTTCCGGTCAAAAGCGCCATAAACATCCAGCAATTCCAGGTCCTCCCGCAGTTTGGGAGCCAAGGCCCCCAGGACTTGGTCCAATTCAGGGTCATCGGCCCCATCAAAATGCCGCACATCGGAGGCAATGGTGGTTTTGGAAGCCGAGAATAAATCCAATTCTCCTTTGGCACGGTTGTAAACACCTTTGAAACGATCGCCCTGACCAATTGGCCAAGTGAGAGGGCAGGGATGCAACCCTAACTTGGCTTCGAGTTCATCCAGCAGATCCCAGGGGTCCTGGCCTTCTCGGTCCATTTTGTTGATGAGGACCAAAACGGGGGTGGCCCGCATTCGACAAACCCGCATCAGGTTTTCGGTTTGCTCTTCAACCCCTTTGGCTGCATCCACGACAAGAATAACGGAGTCCACGGCGGTCAGGGTTCGGTAGGTGTCTTCGGCAAAATCTTTGTGCCCGGGGGTATCCAAAATATTGACCCGGCATCCCCCGTATTCAAAGCCCATCACCGATGTTGAAACCGATATCCCCCGTTGTTTCTCAATTTCCATGAAATCGGAGGTGGCCGTTTTGCGAATCTTGTTGGATTTGACGGCTCCTGCCGTTTGAATAGCACCCCCAAAGAGCAGGAACTTCTCGGTCAGGGTGGTTTTGCCGGCATCGGGATGCGATACAATGGCAAAGGTGCGTCTAGGCAGTGGATTTGGCATAAAGCTTCCAAAGATAGGTCCTTGGGCTGTAATTTTGGGGCTATGTCAAAGTCCCTCAGTCCTATAACACAAGATGGAAATTAACCAAGCGGTTCGTTGGCTTCTGCTCAGCGGATCCCTCCTATTGGCCTTGTTGCTCGGTTGGTGGCTTTGGTCCGATTCCGAAACGGATCGCCCAGATTTACTCGAAAAGGTTCCGGTTTTTGAATTCCCATTGATTGGCCGAAGTGGAGTGGTCACCCGACATCAGTTCCGCGACCGGGCCTTGGTGGTATCCTATTTCAATCCGGATTGCTCCCATTGCCGTTCCCTTGCGGACGCTGTTGGCAAGCGTTCCGATCGCCTGGTTTACAAGGTGGGTGGGAAACCAGCTAAAGTCGCTTGGTTGTGGGTGACTCGTTTTGATGAGGATGCGGCTTGGGCGTTTATGCGTGAATTTGGATTGGAGAACCGCAAGGATGTTTGGTTAGCAGCTGATCGAGAAGGAGCCTTTTACCAAGCATTTGGGGATATGCATGTTCCCTCGGTCTATGTTTTTGACAAGGAAGGTTCCTTTATCGAAGCCATTTACGACCAGCCAACCTACGGCGATATCCTCCAAACCCTTGGAGGAAAACGGGTTAACAAACCCAAAAAATCCCGGTAAGGACTTTACAGCAACATCGAAACCGGATCCCGTAACATCAGAGACAAGCTCTGAAGGAAAGCGGCTCCGGTGGCACCATCCACCACCCGGTGGTCGCAGCTGAGAGTCACGGTCATGCGTTGACCAACGCTCAATTGTCCATTGCGAACCACGGGGCATTCGCGGACGGCCCCTACGGCCAGAATGCAGGCATCGGGGGGATTGATGATGGCGGTAAAGGCTTCGATTCCAAACATGCCCAAATTACTGATCGTGAAAGTGTTACCTTCCCAATCCTGGGGTTGGAGTTTCTTTTCCTTGGCCTTGCCGGCGTATTCTTTGGTTTGGGTTGCGATTTGAACCAAGTTTTTTTGGTCGGCAAAACGAAGAACGGGTACGACCAGGCCTTCGGGTAGGGCCATAGCAACGCCGACATGGATATGGTGATTCTGTCGGATACGATCCCCCAGCCAGGAAGAGTTGACCGCGGGATGCTGGCGTAAGGCCATGGCGGCGGCTTTAATAACCAAATCGTTGATCGAAATCTTGACCGGCGCGTTTTGGTTCAGTCGCTGCCTGGCTTCCACCGCCTCGTCCATGTCAATTTCCATGGTCAGGTAAAAATGCGGGGCTGCGTTTTTGGATTCGGTGAGCCGGCGCGCAATGGTCTTGCGCATCTGGCTGAGTGGTTGGTCGGTGAAAGACTCACCTTGACCGGCAGGTCGGTTAAGCCAAGCGCTCAGATCGGGGGTAGCTATTGCTTCGGCAGCTGCAGGGGCCGTCGCAGCGGCTTGACCCTGGAGGTCCCGACGAACAATTCGACCGTTGTCACCGCTACCTTGAATACGGCGCAGGTCCAGGCCTTGTTCTGCGGCTAATTTCCGGGCCAAAGGACTGGCCTTGATCCGCTGCTGATCTGCAGGGGCCAAGGCTTCAACCGGAGGCTGGGCAAGAGCCTGGGCCGGAGCCGTAGGCTGGGCGGCTGTGCCCGCGGCCTGTTCCAGTGGAGCAGCCGAGGATCCTGCAGGCGCTGGCGCTCCTGCGTTCAACAAGGCCGCTACATCTTCACCTTCTTTACCCACAATGGCGATCAAGGCATCGACTGGTACCGCATGGCCTTGCTCAACCCCAATGTGTAGGAGGGTTCCTTTGACATAGTTCTCCAACTCCATGGTCGCCTTGTCGGTTTCGACTTCGGCCAGGATATCCCCGACCTTGACGGTGTCACCTACTTTCTTGTGCCAAGCGACAACGACCCCTTCGGTCATGGTATCGCTCATTTTGGGCATGCGTATAATCTCGGCCATTTTTGGAACGTCTAATTTTCTGGTTGCTGGAAGAACCGCAAAATTAAATCAATATTTTTGGCCCATGGCAATTACAGCCGCTTTTTTGGAGGAAATCCAAGGTTTACTTTCCTCGGATCAGATTCTCACGACCCAAACCGAGTCCTACGGACGGGATGAGACCGAAGAATGGGTCTTTGTGCCGGAGGTGGTGGTATTTCCAGACAACGCCCCAGCGGTGGCAGCGGTGCTGGGTTGTTGCCAACGACACGGGGTTCCGGTGACCTGCAGGGGCGGGGGTACCGGTCTCAGCGGCGGGGCTTTACCGGTCCAGGGAGGCTTGGTTTTGAGCACAGCGCGCCTGAATCGGATTCTTCAAATCGATACCGATAACCTCCAGGTGACGGTCGAACCAGGGGTCATAACCCAGGTGATGCAGGAGGCTGTTCGAGAACACGGTTTGTATTACCCCCCCGATCCATCCTCCCGGGGCACCTGCACCATCGGAGGGAACCTGGCTGAATCAGCTGGGGGGCCGCATGCGTTCAAATACGGGACCACCAAGGATTATGTGCTGAATCTGGAAGTCGCCCTCATGGATGGTACCTTGCTTTGGACCGGGGCCTCCGTCTCCAAATACGCAACAGGTTACCATCTAACGCAATTAATGGTGGGAAGCGAAGGCACCTTGGGGGTCATTACCAAAGCGGTCTTTCGATTGATCCCCGCCCCCAAGGCTGATTTGCTCCTTTCTGTTCCATTTCCAAACCTCGAAAGCGCCTGCAGGGCCGTTGCCGCCATTCAAGCCACCGGCATTCGGCCATCGGCGGTGGAATTCATGGAAAAGGAGGCTCTTCAACTTTCGGCTAATTACCTAGGCATGGAGGTTCCGTACCCCTCCACTGTTCAGGCCGAATTGCTGATCGAATTGGACGGGGACCGCATGGATTTGCTAATGGAACAAGCCGAGATCCTTTGTCCAGTGCTTGAAGAACACGGGGCCGGGGAGATCCGCCTGGCCGAACAGTCCGATCGCAAGGAGGCCTTGTGGACCCTTCGTCGGCAAATTGGGCATGCGGTCCGGGCCTATTCGGTGTACAAAGAAGAAGATACCGTGGTTCCCATGTCGGCCTTGCCGGCTTTGGTTCGCAAGGTCAAATCCTTGGGGGAGGCCTACGGGTTTCGTTCGGTTTGCTACGGCCATGCCGGGGATGGGAACCTTCATATTAATATCCTCAAAGAACAAATTCCCGAGGAAATCTGGCAGGAAGAGATCCCCAAGGCCATCCGGGAGCTTTTTGCCTTTGTTCGCGAACAGGGGGGGACCCTCTCCGGTGAGCACGGGATCGGTTGGTCCCAGAAACCCTACCTGTCCGTGGTGATGAATCCAGCTCAAATTCACTTGATGAAGGGCATCAAAGCCGTTTTTGACCCCCAAGGTCTGCTGAACCCGGGCAAGATTTGGGAGGCTTGATTCGTCAAGACGCGGGGCTATCTTTGCGCCTGCTTTTCTAAAAAAACAATATGAGTACACAAACCCTTCTTTACCTGATACCTCTTTGCGGGGTTGCGGGATTGCTCTTCACCTTCTGGAAATCATCATGGGTCGCCGCTCAGGACCCTGGCGATGCCAAAATGCGTAAAATCGCGGGCCATATTGCCGAGGGCGCCATGGCCTTTCTCAAGGCTGAATACAAAATTCTTGCCATTTTCGTGGTCTGTGTAGCCGCCTTGCTGGCCGTGACCAGCCCCGCCGAGACCTCCTCTCCCATGGTGGGTCTGTCCTTTGTGGTCGGGGCCTTTTGTTCGGGTTTGGCCGGTTTCATCGGAATGCAGGTGGCCACCAAAGCCAATGTGCGGACCGCTCATGCTGCCCGCACTGGCTTGTCCAAAGCCCTTGAAATCGCCTTCGCGGGTGGTTCGGTGATGGGAATGGGTGTGGTAGGCCTGGGTGTTTTGGGTTTGGGAAGCCTCTTTATTCTCTTTAGCAATCAATTCGGTACCGATGCAGTTGCCATTAACCGGGTGATTACCGTGATCACCGGTTTTTCATTTGGAGCTTCCTCCATCGCTCTTTTTGCGCGTGTTGGCGGTGGTATTTATACCAAGGCGGCGGATGTCGGAGCCGATTTAGTTGGTAAGGTCGAGGCGGGTATCCCCGAAGACCATCCCTTGAACCCAGCTACCATTGCCGATAATGTGGGCGATAATGTGGGCGATGTTGCCGGGATGGGCGCCGACCTCTTTGAATCCTACGTGGGTTCTATTGTCGGTACCATGGTTTTGGGCGCAGCCTTCATGGTGGGCGGATTTGCCGATAACTTCAATGGTTTATCCGGGGTTATTCTTCCCTTGGTTTTGGCCGGTACCGGCATCTTGATGTCGATTTTGGGTACCTTTTTTGTGCGCACCCGCGAAGGAGGCGATCCTCAGAAAGCCCTGAACATGGGCGAGTTCCTTTCGTCCGGTCTCATGATTGTGGCGTCCTATTTTATCATTACCTGGATGTTGCCTGCCGAATGGTGGTTCAAGGATCCCCTCTACGCTTGGGAAAATCCAGAGCTTGGTAACCACTATACCGCGATGGGTATTTTCTATGCCACCATTATTGGATTGGTTGCCGGTGTTTTGGTAGGTTTGGTGACCGAATATTACACCGGGACTGGCAAGAAGCCTGTCCTTTCGATTGTTCGTCAATCTTCAACCGGTGCGGCCACCAATATCATTGCCGGATTGGGTGTTGGTATGATGTCAACGGCCATTCCCATTCTTTTGATTGCGGCCAGTATTATCGGGGCCTTCCATTTTGGTGGTTTGTACGGCATCGCCATCGCCGCGGTGGGTATGTTGGCCAATACCGGTATTCAATTGGCGGTGGATGCCTACGGTCCAATTTCGGATAACGCTGGTGGTATCGCCGAAATGAGTGAATTACCCAAAGAGGTTCGTCAGCGTACCGACAAATTGGACGCGGTCGGGAATACGACGGCGGCCATCGGTAAGGGTTTTGCGATTGCCTCTGCTGCTTTGACTTCATT
>RFPG01000191.1 GCA_009926245.1 Sphingobacteriia bacterium
TCCAAGACTTCGCCCGCAAAATAGAGATTGGGGACGCGCTTGCTTTGCATGTCCGTCAAATTCACATCCCCCAAATGCACCCCTCCAGCCGTCACAAATTCCTCTTTGAAAGTTGTTTTGCCCTGGGCTTGGTAGGTGTCGTTCGCCAAGAGTGCCGCGAATCGGTTGACCTCTTTCCGGCTCCATTCCGACCAACGTTTGGACGAATCCAGGTCGGCTTTGTCGAGCAGGTAACGCACCAAGCGAGCCGGTAAACCCAGGGCCAAATGTCCTGAAGCCATGGCGGACCCGTGTGCTTTCTGTTGTTTGAACAAATGTTCCCGAATCTGATCTTCGTGAAGAGCAGGTAACCACTGAACCGAGAAATCAAATCGATATTGGCAGGCATTCAAATCCCTAGCAGCCAAGGCGGATAAGCGCAATATAGCGGGACCGCTGAGCCCCCAATGGGTGATCAACAAAGGACCGGTGCTCGACTTTTTGAAAGCTGTTAAACGAACCGTGGCTTCCGGTACCGATACCCCCATCAATTCGGTGATGGGGTTTTGGGGTAAATTGAAGGTAAACAAGGAGGGAACCGGCGGAACAATACGATGGCCTAGATCCTCCAACCATCGGTAGGCCTCCCCCTTGGGGTGTCCCCCGGTCGCAACCAGCAATTGGCTGCAATGCGCTGTCCCCCCGGGACCCTCCAATACAAAACCTCCCTCCACCGCACGAATCGTTTCATAATGAGTGTTGAGCAAAACGCCCACCCCGTACTTTTCGGCTTCTGTGAGCAGGCAACGCGCCACCGTCTCCGATCGATCGGTCACGGGAAACATGCGACCATCCGCTTCGGTTTTGAGAGGCACACCACGCTGACCAAACCAAAGGATGGTATCTTCCGTACCCCAGCGGGCAAAAACCTGGCGCAATACGTTTCCACCCCGCGGGTAATTTCCCACCAAAATTCCTGGTTCCAAACAATGATGCGTCACATTGCATCGACCGCCTCCGGAAACCAAAACTTTGGACAAAACCTTGGAAGACTTTTCAACCAAGGCAACGCGAAGCCTTCGATTCAACCTTGCCGCATTGACCGCCGCAAAAAATCCGGCAGCCCCCCCACCCAGAACCAAAACATCGACCTTGAGGTTCATCCAACCAAAGACTCAGGCCGAATCCAATTCATAGAGCACACGTTCTTAGTGCACACGAACCACCTGTTCCAATGGAACCCGGAACCGAGGTCCCCATACCCCCGCTTCGGTCCCTAGCCCCACGGCGATGGCCATGTTGATTTCGGCACCACGGGGCAGGCCCAAAAATTTCCGAACACGCACCCGGTCCAAGCCCTCCATGGGGCAGGTATGAAAACCCTCCGCGGCAACCGATAACATAAAGGTCTGGGCTGCCAAAGCGCAGGATTTGTGCGCAACAATGCGTTGTTCAGCCTTGCCCCCGGGTCGGTAAAAGGGCTTGAAGGCCCCCATCACACACCCCAGTAACCAGCGAACCCCGTGCATGATCCCCAGCGGGTCGTTGGTGTACAAAAAAGGCATGAGCTTTCCGTAGTAGCGGAGCCCGGCTTTCTGACCGCTGTTGGGTTCCCCCTGGATGCTGTTTTGGACTTGTTGAAGATTCCATGCGGCACGACTTTTCCATAAATCTTGACGAGTCACAAAAACGACCTGGTGTTGGGCCGTACGCGCGGCATTCTGGTTCAGGCAGAGGGGGACCATTTGGGACAATGCATCCTTGGACTTGATCCAATGAAATTCCCAAAGCTGCATATTGCTGCTATTAGGCGAAAGGGCGGCTCTTTCCAACGAACGCTGAATGACCTCATCGGGAACCGGCGTATTTGAATCAAAAAGGCGGTTGGAACGCCGAAAATCGACAATTTCCTGAAAGGCTTGGGAATGCATGCACGAAAGTAATCGGTACGTTAGTTTTGAAGGTCCTTTTTTTTATACGTGAATACGAATCCAACGTACCTGTTTTTTATTGGCTTACTCCTCTTAACACGTATTGCATCGGCGCAGGTGGTCAATACCGGGTTTGCGGATTCCAGTGGGGGGATCCGACTGGGGAACGAACATTTGGTTTTGGGCGCCCAATTGGACCTGTACCGCAATGCGGGGCCCTCCAAAGGCTCCCAAATCCCAGACCTTGTCAGTTCGGCGAGCCTCAACCAGTGGAGCGTCAACCTGGCTTTTTTGGACCTGCGATATCGCAGCGAACGTCTACGCTCTCGATTGATGCCGGCCTTTGGTACGTATATGGAGCGGAATTATGCACCCGCTGAACCACGATTGCTCGAAGCCAGCTTGGGATTCAAGCCATGGAGTCGGTACGATTTATGGATTGATGCCGGATTGCTGGGTTCACCTTTCACCAACGAAAGCCCCTTGTCCCGAGATCAACCCACCTATACCCGCTCCTTGTCCGCTGAATTTGTTCCGTATTTTCTGAGTGGCGTACGAATCGGTTATACTTGGGGGCCCAAGCTCAGCACCTTTGCCTATTGGGTCAATGGGTGGCAGCAAGCCGTGGACCGGGTTCCCGGACAGGCCTTGATCGCTCAAGTCGAATACCGACCCTTTTCCAAACTGCTGATCAATGTGAACTTGTTCCATGGCCGGGAGCAACACAGTTCATTGCGCAATACCATTACCTTGGAGTCCATCACGGGCCAACGCACCCTTTTGGATGCCTACGCTATTTTCCGTGCCTCCTCCAAAACCTTGCTGACCAGCAGCTTTTATCGTGGATGGCAAAACGATAACATTTGGACCCAAGGCAATCTCATTGTTGAACACAACCTAAACAATCAATGGTCCGCTAATCTGCGCTTTGAAATCCTTGAAGACCTCCACGGCGTGGTTTTGCCCATCATCAACCCAGGGGTTTCCGGTACAATGCAGGGATATTCCGGGGGACTCAAATTCAAAGCCTTGGACAACCTCTTCCTGCGATCAGAGTTTAGGTATTTACAAAAGGGCCGAACGAACACCACGCGCGAAACATGGCCGTATTGGACCCTCAGTGCCTCGATCAGTCTCTAAAATTAGCGCACCACAAGACGTTGGCTTGTCTTGACCTGTCCCTGTTGCAAATAAATCCTGTAAACCCCGGATGGAATGGATTCCAAATCCAACAATAAACCATCCGCGGGATGAATCGTGCGATCCATCATTCGTTGCCCACTTAAATTCTCGATTTGAATCACAACTTGATTCTCCATATTGGCTAATCGAAGACGGATCGATTGCCGGGCGGGATTTGGATAAAAACCCAAAACATCCGATTTATTCACTTGATTTCCTGCAACTGCACCGTAGCGGTTTTGGGCAAAGGCCTGATTATCGCAAACAATTTCGTAAATCGGGGTAGGCATTGAATCCACTAAATACGTGTTGGTGGCGGTATTAAAAAACACAACACGCTGTCCCCCACCAGTTAAATTATCGGGGCCTGTTAAGATGAGGGTTCCACTGTTTTGATCAAATACAGAGCTCCCAAGATCCGCAAAGTAAGGAAAGGTATTAAGGATTCCCCTGGTTGTCAGGGCACCTGTTGAAACATTGGTTTCCAGAATTTTCCATTGAACCGAAGTAAAGGTGGAATCAAATTCAGGTGTTACTGAATACAA
>RFPG01000192.1 GCA_009926245.1 Sphingobacteriia bacterium
AATTTGTTGATTCCAATCGGAGGGTGTTCGGTTCTTCAGGGCTTCATGAAGTCATCGTTTGCTGATTTTCTCGTTTTGTACTCTCAGAAGAACCGGCCCAGGGTCTTACTCATGATGGGGATTTTTTGTTGATTTCAAGGTTTTTTTGAGATTTTATTCTGTGTAATTATCTTTATTTAAAGAATGTCTAAGACTGTTAAATTTTAACGATGTTGAATTTAAAGAAATTTACCATTTGGATATGGATTCTATCCATCTTCAATCTTACTTCCTGTACCGTTTTACTGCCAGGAATGGTAGTATCAAAAAACGACGCAAAATTAAATCAGCAAGAAGTAAGGAATCGAATCAAGAACAAATCGGATGCCTTGAACGAATGGGGAACACCACAAAAAACAGAAATGGTTGGTGGCCTTGAAATTTGGACGTATGACGTTGCCTCCCTTCGGTCACGGACTTCTCAGTCGGGTGGTTTTGATAAAGGTCAGGGCCTGCCTTCTCAAGAAAATTCCCAATTATCTAACAAGAATATTCAAATTCATTTTGAGGGAGACCAGGTTGCGTATTGGCGTTTTAATGGAATTGATTCTCCATCCAAACAAGATCGTTTAGCGGCGGGAATGTTGAGATCTGTGGGAATGCTCATCGATGGAGCCGTCATCATTTTGGCTGTTTTTGTATTTAGTGTTTCGTCGGATCCCCGTGGCCAGTGGTAAGGCGTACTAAGTCGTGAAGAGGGCCATCAAAGGCGGTTCATTTGGCCTATTTGAGTATTTTTGGGCCCATGTTGGTTCGAAAGCGTTGGTTTGCAACCCTCCTTTTGGGGTACCTTGGGGGCCTTGCTTCGTGCAAAGAAGCCAAGCGCATGCCGGCCCCCTTGGGGCAGACCCAAATTGGTCGGCAAATATGGATGCGTGAAAACCTGCGGGTGGATACCTTTCGCAATGGCGACCCGATCAAACATGCCCAAACCCCCCAAGAATGGGCCGAAGCCCTGAGGCGGGAAGAACCGGCCTGGTGCTATTACGATAACGACCCGGAAAACGATTGGCATTACGGGCGCATTTATAATTATTACGCCGTGATGGACGAGCGTTGCCTCTGCCCAACCGGTTGGTACATCCCCAGCGATGGGGAGTGGACCGATCTCGAAAAATACCTGGGTGGACCCCGGGTGGCCGGGGGATCCCTCAAGTCCACGGTCACCAAGCCCGCCGAGGGTGGCTGGGAGAGTCCCAACGAGAAGGCGGTGGATGATGTTGGTTTTGGGGCCAGACCGGGTGGTCTGCGGGCCAAAGATGGCACCTTCTACAGCGGGGGCCTGATGGCTATGTGGTGGTCATCCACAGTCAATCTTTCCAAAATGTCCTGGTACCGAGAGGTTAATTTTTTTAGCGGGCGACTTTACCGGACTTTTAATTACAGACAGGATGCCTTTGGGGTTCGTTGCCTCAAAGAACCGACCCCGGTTACAAACCCGCCCCAGCCCAATCGGGGACCAATGCTGGTTGCGTGAGAATCTGCGGACGTCGAGGTACCGGAACGGGGAAGACATTCCGGTCATCGAGGAAGACTCCCTTTGGTTATCAACCTCGGCGGGTGCTTTCTCCTTTTATACCAACGATCCCGACCAGGACACCCTGGAAGGCATGCTCTACAATCACTTTGCCATCAGCGATAACCGGGGCCTTTGTCCTACCGGATGGCATGTCCCTACCGATGACGAATGGACCACCCTGCAGGAGTATATCAGCCGAGGCGACAGGGAAGGAGGCGCCCTCAAGGATACCTTGGGTTGGGATTTCCCCAATGCCGGGGCGGCCAATTTGATGGGCTACCGGGCCAGGGCGGCCGGCTTTAGGGCCGCAACAGGGGGTTTTGGGGGTCAAGGCATCCATGGTTTCTGGTGGTCTGCCACCCAGGCCGATCCGGGCAAGGCCTGGACTCGTCAGCTCAATTACGCTTCGACGAGCATGTTCCGCAATGCCAACTTTTTGTTGTTCGGCATGTCGGTTCGTTGCGTCAAAGACTGAAGCGGGCCCTAAATTCGCTTAACATGAAAATTTTGAACTCTGCCGCAAGAGCGGTGGGCCTGCTCTTGGTATGCGCCGTGGCCCAGGCCCAAAACTTGCCATCCGAATGGTATTTCTCCCCGGATGGACGGACCCTTTATACCGGGGGCCGACCGGACGAGGGCTTGTACCATCCGGACAGCATTCGGACCGTGAACTTGACGTTTCCGCAGAGCAATTACTGGACCCTTTTGGGTCAGAATTATGCCAGCGAAACCAACCTAATGGCGTCCATGACCATGGCCGGTCAAACCCTGGACAGCATAGGGGTTCGGTTTAGGGGTAACACATCGTACACGACCATTTCTTCATCTCAAAAGAAATCTTTTGGGATTGAAACGGATTGGCTAAGGCCCGGACAAGATATTTTGGGCTTTCGAAATCTCAAATTCAACAATGCCCACGGGGATGCCACTTTTATGCGGGAAGTGTTATACAACCAAACCGCCCGCAGGCATACCCCCATTGCCAAAGGCAACTTTATCCGCCTTTTTCTCAACGGCCAGGATTGGGGTATTTACGACCATGTTCAGGATGTGGACAAGGAGTTTTTGAAGGAGTGGTTTTTGAGCAACGACGGGCCTCGTTTTCGGGCAACGACCGGGGTATCGGGCGGCGCGCCCGGTGGAGGATGGGGTGATGGGACGGCCGGTATGAATTTCCTGGGCCTGGATACCAACCTTTACAAATCGTATTACAGCCTCAAATCCAGCGATATCGCCTTGACCTGGGAGGCTTTGGTTCAGGCTTGCCGGGCTTTGAGTTTGGTTCCATCGGCTCCTTCGGATAGTACGCGTCGATACCTGGATATTGACCGCATTCTCTGGTACCTCGCGGTGGAAAACATCTTTGCGGACGATGACAGTTATATCATGAAAGGCAAGATGGATTACATGGTTTACTACGAGCCCGAAACCGGTCGCACCTTTCCTTTTGAATACGACGGGAATTCCAGTTTTTTGAGCAATGCCGCAACCAGCACATCGTGGGGGCCATTCAAAAATGTTAGCAATGTCAATTACCCGCTCCTGAACAAATTACTCAATGTTCCGGAATGGCGTCAAAGGTATTTGGCCCATTACCGCACCATTCTTGCCGAATCGTTTAACCCCACCCGATTGCATCCGGTTATTGATACGATGCATGCCCGGATTGCGGCGCTGGTAGCGGCTGATACCAAGAAGCTTTATACAACGGCCAATTATACCAGCGGGGTGACTTCCCTCAAGACTTTTGTTACGAATCGGTACAATTACCTGCGGACCCAGACCGAAGTGGCCCAGCAGGGGCCGATTGTTTTGAGTTTGGATCAATACGATAGTTTGGGTCGATGGAACGAAGCGCCGTTACCGGGGGCCCGAGTTCTGGTACGGGCCCAAGTCAGCAACCCCGCGACGGTGCAGGCCCTCCGTTTGTATTATGCCACCGGTTGGGTCGGGAATTTTGGGCAAATCAATATGTTGGACAATGGAATGAGCGGGGATAGCCTGGCGGGGGATGGGATTTACGGGGCCTATTTACCTGGTCAAGCGGCCCAATCCGTGGTTCGGTATTATGTGGA
>RFPG01000193.1 GCA_009926245.1 Sphingobacteriia bacterium
ACCTGGAGTTCTTCTTCCTCCTATGTGAGTAACCAATGGTTCATCATATATATTTCCATAAAAACCAAATTGGTAATCTTTACTAATCGAGTGAACCTTGCTGGTAAATTCTGATTCACCGCCGTGATCTGGCCACCCTATTGCAACAGTTGACATAGGATATATGCAGGGGTTCAATGTAAATAATCTACCGTGTTCAAAAAACTCTTCTTTCTCGCCATTGGCAGCTTGGCCATCAGCCTCAGCGCATGCAACAACCAAGGTGGTGACGCCACCGATCCAATGGCCGAAGGCCAAGCCGGTGCCGGTGCCGACACCCTTCTCCTCACCGAAGGAACCATCGAATGGGTCGGTTCCAAACCTACCGGCAAGCACAACGGTACCTTCAAAGTATCCGAAGGCTCCTTTATGGTCGAAAACAACGGCATTTCAGCTGCTCAATTCACCATTGACATGAACAGTCTGACTGTTTTGGATCTGACCGATGCCAAAATGAACGCCGACCTCGCTGGACACCTCAAGTCCCCCGACTTCTTTCAAACCGATTCTTTCCCAACCGCAACATTTGCCTTGTCATCGGCTACGGCCCTTGCAACGCCTGATTCCTTGGGGAATACCCATACCATTGCCGGCAACTTGACCCTCAAGGGAGCCACCAAAGGTGTTAGCTTCCCCGCCAAGGTCACCCTTTCCGAAGGTAGCCTCAGCGCCGAAGGCTCTTTGAGCATCGATCGCACCCAGTGGAATGTTGTTTATGGTTCCAAGAACATCTTCAAGAACCTTGGTGACAAGTTCATCAACGATATGGTCGACCTCAAAATCAAAGTGAGCGCAGCCAAAGGTTAATTCGAACCAAATCACAATTCCTCTCTAGGAGGTTTTCTCGGAGCCCGGCAACCGCCGGGCTTTTTTTTTGGACCTATCGTTTGACCAATCGATGGGTTTCTTGGGTTCGACCCCCGGCATAATCCAATCGCAAAACAAAAATACCGGCCGGTAAGTCCTCCACCGGCAAGGACCAAAAAGCCTCCCCGGTATAGGTCCCTCGCCCGCATTCTCTTCCCAATCTATCCACCAAAGTCCAGGTCAAATCCACCGAATCAGTTTCAGGCCATTGCATGTACAGATTTTGCTCAAAGGGATTGGGGTACAAGCGAGCCTCGGCGCTGGCTGTCCATTCCAGGACCAGAACGGGCGATGATCCCCCCACCGTTGCGCCGTCCGTGGTCGCCTGCATTCGGTTCAAACCAGGTCGTGGACCGCTCAGGGCCGCAAAGGTGGCAAATCCAAAGGCATCGGTGGGAACGGTCTGGCTCAAAACCCGAAGCCCGGCCTCATCGTCAACCGCCGGAAGGAGGGAAAGATTCGTGGAATCCATGCCCAGTCCTCGGTTGTCCATCAAACGCAATCGGTCGCTGTTGCCACCCAGGGTATCGTTGACAGCGCAGTTCCCTGCTCCCCCTCCGTTGGCCCGAACCAAGACCGCAGGGTACGGAGCGGTGACCGGTGTTACGGCCGCCCTGGCGAGGTTGCTATCACTCATCAGCACGGCTCGCCACGGATACAAGGATCCCAAACTTTGCCGCATACGCTGTACTTGACCTTGGGTAAATACATTCATGCAATCATCGTCGGTATAGTCCATGTAATTGGAAATCATCCGAGGCAGGGCCGGCGGGCATTCGACCGGGGCAACGGACGGGCAGCCAAACAAAGGACCATCGCAATTGGGCGTGTCTTCGATCTCATCGTCCACCGTGCAATCCCCGTCACCCCAGGTATGGTAAAGATCCAAATAATGGCCCATCTCGTGGGTCAAGGTGCGGCCGTAGGCGTACACCGGGTGAAGGTTCAAGGACTGACCCGGGGGTACCCAATCCATGGAGCCCGTTACTTGGGCTGATAGCACCACCCCGTCGGCACGACTGTACTGAGGATCCCCCACCAACATGGAAGGCAACCAAGCATAGCCCAGGACCCCCAACTGGATGCGTCCGACCACCCAGATATTCACATACCGATCCACCGGCCAACGGCTCAGGTCTTTCATAGCCAAATCGCCCCCCATCGGATGCGCCATCGAAGCCTCGTATGGAACCCGGTTAATGCCCTTGTGCCATTGACCCTGAGGGTCGCGTCCGGCCAACACAAAAACCACCTTGGCATCCGCACCCACGGGAATTTGGTTGAAACCGCGGGTGCCCGCTTTGCGGGCAAAATCATGATTCAAGGCGACCAATTGGGATTGAATTTGTTCATCGCTTAGGTTGGTTCCCTGACCCACCACCGTATCGGAAGGAGCATGCATCACATGAAAAACCACCGGCAGGACGATCATCGATTCGCCACCCTCCGGGGTTGGAATCTGGCGGACATGGGGTGAATGCGCACCCGATGAACGCAGGGCTCGCATCGCCTGCAGGGAACGATACCGCATGGAATCCGCTTGTTGCTGTTCCAAAAGAATGGAGTAACCGCAACGATGGACTGGGCGAAGTTCCGAAGGTCCCTGGGCTCGTAAAGACCCCCACGCCAAAAGGAGCAAGCCACCTAGGAAAGTGGAGATGCCGGTGCGGAAATTTTTATTCCACCACCACATATTGGTAAATGTCGTTCAGGTGTTGCTCAAAAAGCCATTGCTTACCGGACAAAAGCCCTCGACGCATTTTGTCCGATTGATGCATGAGGGTCCACAAAGAGAGACCTTCGGTCAAGTGGATTTCAAAAAAAGGCGACAAAGCATCGCGTACCGGTTGGAGTTTATAGCGGTCGTTATCCACCACCAGGCTAAACGACACCGCGGTATGCCGGGCGAGATTGGCCTTGAGGCCTTGTTCGTACAATGCTCGGTAAATCATGGACAAGCCTTCCTCCGATATAAACGAGAAATCTTTGGAAACCAATTCCAACAGCCCTTGGTTTTTTTTGACGATCACACAAGAATGCCTTTGGTCGGTGTTGTCCGTTCCTCCGATCAGAGTCCCGGGGGCCTCCGGATGAAGGAAAGACCGAACCCGCAAGGGAATCCCTTTGTTCTGAAGGGGTTGGATGGTTTTGGGATGAATCACCGTCGCCCCGTAATACGTCATTTCCACGGCTTCGAGGTACGAAAGGGTGGGCAAAAGTCGGGCCATCGGGAAGAGCCGGGGATCGGCGTCCATGACCCCGTCCACGTCTTTCCAAACCCATAATTCACGGGCATGCAGCGCATGGGCGATCACCGAAGCTGTAAAGTCCGAGCCCTCTCGTCCCAAGGTGGTGCTTCGTCCACTGACACCGTCCCTGCCGATGAATCCCTGGGTCAAAACACATGTTACATCCTTCTGATTGCGCAGACTTTGGCCTTGGACCTCTTGAATTCGTTGCACCGTTTCATCCCACTGAATGCGGGCATCCCGCCAGGTGGCATCGGTTACCAAAAGATCCCGAGCATCTACCCAGCGATGTCCCCATTTGTTTTGTTCAAAATAGGCCGATACCAATGCCGTGGAAAGGAGTTCTCCGTAGCCCACCACTTGATCATAAAAACAATTGTACGAGAGCTGGGAACCCCGCAAAGCGTGCAATTCCTCCAACAATCGATTCATCCAAGTATCCAG
>RFPG01000194.1 GCA_009926245.1 Sphingobacteriia bacterium
CTAACAATTCTCTATTTTTTAGTTCGAGCGCACCAGCTTGGTATGACATCTTAAGTAATAATAACTTAAGTTGTTTATGGTCCACAGGTGACACCACCGCCTCCATCACGGTTTCTCCAACGCAGACCACAACGTATTATGTAACGGTGTCCAACGGCATCCACAGTTGTGTAGATAGTGTAACCGTAAGAGTATCTCCAAAAATATTCGTACCCGATATGGCTGTTTGCCAAGGAGACACTATCGATGTGCCTGTTATTGCTTCTCGGTTGGACTCTGTAGCAGCGATATCCTTAGCGCTGAATTACAATCAACAGGCCATGGCCTATGTTGGTTATACCAGATTACGTCCCGACATGGTTTCAACGAGCAGTATTGGAACGGCGGCCGGCCAAGTTCGTTTGGGTTGGTTTGGTTTGAGCCCTTTGGTCAGCGGCGGGTTGGATACCCTTGTCTGCTATCGATTTATTGTGAATCAGCCTGGCGGATTTAGTTGGAATACCCAAGTACAGGGAGACTGTGAATTGGCCAACCTAAATCTTGATATCTTGGATTATTGTTTTGAAGGCGGCCAAATTCGTTTGTTAGATACCGTGTCTATTTTATCCAGTAGTCAAGGGCCTTGGGGAGTACAGGTTGGTGATTCCATACAGTTGAATGTTCAATCAACGGGGACCCTCACCAATCAATGGCAAAGATGGAATGCCCAACTTGGGCAATGGGAAAATCTCCAGGATAACGGTGTTTATAGAGGAACATCAACACCCACACTTACATTTCATTGCAATACCTATCAGCGACCCTTTCCAAAATTCCGCCTAGAGCTCACCAACGGATGTCGACCTTCCTATGGGCCGGAGATGCCTATAACAATTCTACAAAATATCCATGTTTCAATAGGTCAATCAACGACTTGTCAGGGAGATACCTTGGACATTCCTGTTTTGATTTCAGGAGCAAGGGAAATCGGGGCGGTATCCTTGGTCTTGAATTTCAATACCGGCGGCGTTCAATTCCTCGATTGGGTGAATGCTGCTCCGCAGACGGGTACCAACCCTTGGTTTGTCAATCAAGTAGGAAATGAAATCCGATTGGCCTGGTTTTCTCTTCAGTCTGCCAATATCCCGGATGGACAACCTTTGGGAATCCTTCGAGTTATTGGCATGGGAACCACAAGTTTAAATTGGGATCTACTAACCCCCGGCAATTGTGAATTTGGAGATGAGGAGGCCACAACGATCCTGGCCAACTTTACTCCTGGCTTCTTATCAGTGAACCCTAAACCCGTGGTACAGCTCCAAGCTTCTGCGTCGGCTATTTGCCCGAATGGAGGTACCACAACTCTTTCGACCATTTTTGACCCCAGTTACACCTACCAATGGTTTTTGAATGGTCAACCCCTAAGCTCATCACAAACATCTACTCTTACGACTGGACAATCAGGCCCATACCAAGTTTTAGTAACGACATCCTTGGGCTGCTCACAATGGTCTTCGGTAGAAACCATCGTAAACCATCCCCTTCCAAATCCTGTGATTACAGTGATTGGCAGTGCCACCACTTGCGACCAACCGGTTACGCTGAATGTCAACGCAACCCAAGGCAATTCACTTGAATTTTGGTGGCATCTAAACGGAGCCCCCTTGTCCAATTCACCAGGCACGCAATGGATAGCTACCCAATCGGGGGACTATTCGGTCTATGCAATGGACCTTAATACGCAATGCATAGCTTGGTCCTCCGCAGTAACGGTAACGATTCATTCCCTACCAACGGCAACGGTATCTTACAATGGATCAACCACCTTCTGTCTCGGAGATTCTTTGGCTTTGGTAGCCAACTCAGGATCTGGATTTGCTTACCAGTGGACAAGAAATGGCCAAATCTTGGCTGGTTCTACAAATCAAAATTATATGGCCTACATGGGGGGGGACTACGCCGTCACGGTAACAAATGCACAGGGTTGTTCCTCAACCTCTAGCCCCATTTTCTTAACAACCCAAAATTGTAACCAAGTCACCGGACGTCTTTCCTACAATAATGCGCTGAATACGGCCCTCAGAAACACCAAGGTTTACTTTCAAGATAGCATTGGGCTTCCATTGGATTCCACAATAACCAACCTTGCAGGTGATTTTTCGTTCTCTGGATTCATCAACGGAACTTATAAAATCAAATCAGCTCCAAGCCTGACTTGGGGTGGCGTAAATGCCACGGATGCCTTGGGAGTGGTTCGACACTACACGAACTACGTCCTGCTTCAGGGTTTCAGGCTTAAGGCCGCTGATGTTAACGGATCCAACAATGTGAACAATACCGATGCGCTACTGATCACCAGGCGTTATTCAAACTTAATTCCCCAATTCAATGTTGGGCCTTGGCTATCAGAAAATCCGACCGTACATGCGAATGGTTATCCAATTGTTAGCAACATACAAGCTTTGTGTTACGGAGATGTGAATGGATCTTATAATCCCATCCAAACTCGTATCGCTCCTAGAGTTAACTTCGAAGAATATGGCACCATTCACCCATCCGGAAAGTGCTACAAATTACCGATTTATGCACTTGAAAATCAAGAGATTGGGGCTATTTCTTTGGCGTTGGTTTTGCCAAAGGGTGTTGTCGTCAAAGACGTGCATTCCAAAATAAATCATGGCACCATGGAGTTTGGTCAATGGGAAGATGAACTAAGAATTGCTTGGTTTTCGCCAAACCAATTCAACGCAAATGCAGGTGATGTTTTGTTTGTTTTGGAGGTTTGTTCGGATATGGATTCCATGTCTTGGGGGCCAACAGACCTAGAAGTTCGTGGACTTAGTGAACTTGCAGATTTTTGGGCAAACCCCTATGATTTTGCAAGGCTGGGACTACCCTCGGTCAAGTTGAGATCCGTGTCCGGAGATGAATTGGTGGTTTGGCCCAATCCTGCGCAGGGCAATACGTATGTTCGTTGGACTTTTAACGAGCCAACCACTCTTTCCTCCATCCGCGTCTTGGATGCTGTTGGGAAAGAGGTGTACTCTGAACAGTTTGGTTGGGAAGGAACTGGCGCCAAAGATCTAGTCTTGCCCTCGTCTGAATGGGCAGAAGGAATCTATGCAATTCAGGCCCAATGGACAACCGCATCTGGACATACCAAAACCAAGTCCCTCCTGTTGCGCAGGAAATAAACCCGCCTACTCCGCGAGGAGGGCGTTGATTTTGTTTTGAAGCAACGCCTTTTGGCGTTCAAAAGCGGAACCGGTGGCGGGTCCATCAAAACCGGTATGTACGTATCGAATGCGGCCTCCGGCGTCCAGCAAGAGGGTGGTAGGGAAGGCCTTGAGGCGGACCAGCTGAGGAATGGCCCTTCGCACCGAGGCTGAATCCGGCTGCCCTGCGTGCACCAAGGGGTAAGGTACTTGGTAGCGAGCCCGTAGTTTTTGGAGGTTCTGAACGGCCTTTTCGGGTTGATACGTCCGTTCAAAGCCAAGGCCGATGATCTGAACGCCTTTGCGAGACCATTCCGGGTAAACGGATGCAAGGTATTCGGTTTCG
>RFPG01000195.1 GCA_009926245.1 Sphingobacteriia bacterium
GCGGGGTTTTCGGTGCAGAGGTCGTCCAGGCCGGACATCTGGCCCTGGAGTCGTTGGAGGCTGTCCTTGTAATTTTTGATACTTGGTAAGCGATGGTAGCTTGTCCTGCCAGCCTTGGGGCTCGGAAAATCCCGCAGAAAGCCTTGTTGGGGCCTACCCTCGTTATGAATTTTTAGATCCCCGTTGGCCAGGACCTCGAAGTAATCCCCGGCATGGTTGACCACCACATCCTGGATCAGCGCGATGCCGTTTTTTTCTAAGTCTCGTCCCAGGCGTTTGAATTCCTTGGGGGTTCCCCAGCGCGGGTCCAATCGTCTAAAATCCGAGGCCCAGTAACCATGGTATCCGGTCAAGCTGGAATCAGGATTAAAGTTTTGGTTTAGCACAGGAGGCGTAATCCACAATGCATTAATCCCTAACGATTTCAAATAAGGAATTTTCTTGCGAAGGCCCTCCAAATCCCCTCCGTGATGGTAATGAGGTCTTTGGGGGTTGTAGGTGGCGGGAACAAGTCGGTTGTTGGTCGAATCTCCGTCCTCCAAACGGTCGATCAGGGCAAAGTACATGCACCAGCGAGAAGGGGGCGGTGGAAACAGGGGAACAGCGGTCGCGGTTCGGCCTTTCATGACCCAAATCATGGCCTCCAGGCATCGTTGGGACCAGTCTTTTTCGGTGTGAGCAGCGCCCGCAATGGCCTCGGAGCGATAGCGGAAACCGGCTGGAAGCCCACGTTTTTGGAGGGTGGAATCAAAGGCCCTCTGATGAACCGGGTAAAAGGCGTCCAGGGTTTGGTCCCCGTGGTCCATGTAGAGGGAGTGCAGGGTTTTTCCGGGGGCCAAGGACCCCGAGAGGCGTTCGGCCAGCCAGGTCCGATAGGGAAGGGACATTTCCAAACGATTCCTTTGAAGGCTCAAGGGCCAATGGGTACTCAAGCAGGCGGCCCCTCCAAAACGATCGGGCCGCAGGGCGGCCGTATAGGAGGAGATCAGCCCCCCCATACTGGCCCCCATGAGGTAATGCGATGCCGGTTGGGTGTCCACCGGGTACTGCATGGTTAGCCAGGTTTGAAGGACATCGGCTATCCAATCGGCATAGGCCTGCCCCAGAGCGGTACCCGGTCGTTCTTTCTGCAAGGTGTCCCGGCAGCCTTGGTCCAAGCCGACCAAGCACGGTGGAGGCAGATAATCCCTGAATCGCTGGGGTGAATTGTCCAGGGATACGATCAGGCAGGGCTCTATCAGTCCCCTGGATAGGGCATGTTCCATGAGCGAGTCCAGGTTCCAGGTTTGACCCCCGTAGCCCCGGCGGGGATCCCAGAGATTCTGGCCATCGTGGAAATACCAAACCGGCAAGGGACGCTTGCCATCCCAATAGGGGGCGGGTGGTAACCAAACCGAAACATGGCGGGGTAATAATTCGCCAAAGTCAAATCCATCCCAGGCCTCGAGACTCCCAAAGCGAACACAATCAACCGAGGCCACGCGGTGCAACCTGTGAAGCCCCGATGGAGGGGAATCCGACCCTGAGGCCTGAACCTTGGTGGCAACCGAGGTCATGGTAAGGCACCATAAAAGTCCATAACATATTCTCTGAATCCCTCGGTTCATGTTGGATGGCTTTCGTGTAAAGATATTGGGAGCGGGCCAAAAGCATTCTAAGTTTGTGCATGCTTAGAAGCTGCTCCCGAAGGTACCATACCCCGCTTGTTGCATGGGCTCTTTCCCTGTTACTGGCTTGTTCCGGTGGTCAACAGGATGGGACTGCTCCGGATTTCGATCATCAGGCCGATCATTTTCCTCCTTGGACCATGGAAGGGGACAGCTTGTCCATGCTGGCCCTTCGATGGGTTGCGGCGGTGGATCAGGGGGATACCGCCTCGTGGTCTCCCTTGTTGGCGGATTGGGTGGAACCACCCTCCGGCAAAAGACTCTTGACTTTGTTGCCTCGAGATTCGGTTTTGAGGCAGCTTTGGTACCAACACCTGTCCGGTGTGCGTCAGCGCACCGAAGTTCTTGCCACTGTGCCGTTTGGTCAAAGGGATGATACCCTGCACTATGTCATGGGTTACCTCCGTCAATTGAGACGTATCGGGAATAATAGTGCTTGGAAAGGTCGTCGTTTGGCTGTGTTATGGGCTTTTGACGGGAATCGTTGTGTTCAATGGACCGAATGGGAACAGGGTTGGCCGTTGGAAGGATCGGCTGACTCCTTGGATTTTAGAGAGGTCCCTCGCTGGGGTCTGCAGGCTCGTCCGGCCGGTCCCGAAAGTCGAAACCTGGTTTTGGGATGGGAAAAACGTCTCGAGAAAAACTATGTCAAAGACGCGGCCCTCTTTTGGGCGGATCCTGCCGGTGCCAGGGGGGAGGACGGTTGGTCTTGGGAAGGCAACCCTTCGGCTATGGCTGGTTTCATGGCCCTCGAAACCCCGCATTACCGGGACATGGATTCGGTGCAACGTCGCTTTCATCGGGCGGAATGTTTTGGTTTGGGGGCCGATGGTCCGATCATGGGTTTGGCCTTTGGGCACGAAACCCGCTACCGCAGGGGTTTTGTTTCCCGGCATCGGGTGCATCGACTCTACGCCCTTGAAGGCAAAAAAATTGTTTTTGCTGAACAATTCTCCCTGCCCGTTGAGTCATTTGATAACCTGATTTTCCCGGATTATACCTGGTAATGTTGGATACGAAAGACCTTCAGGAGGGAGTTCTTCAGCGCTTTTTGCGCTATGTACAGGTTGAGACCACGGCGGATCCTGCTTCTACGACGGTTCCCTCCTCCAAGGGTCAATTGGTTTTGGGTCGAATGCTCCAAGAAGAGCTTCAGGCCCTGGGTTTGCAGGCCGAGCAAGATGAGAACGGGTATGTGATTGCCCGTTTGGCATCCAATGTCCAAGAGGCCGTGCCTACGCTTTGTTTTTGTGCGCACTTGGATACCTCCCCCGATGCCCCGGGTGCCCATGTCAAGCCCCAGGTTCATCCTCCGTACGAGGGGGGTGATTTGGTATTGCCCGGGGAACCGGGATGGGTCTTGGGAACTTCCAACGATCCAGACCTTTTGCGGCAGTTAGGTCATACCCTGGTCACATCGGATGGTACCACCTTGCTGGGCGCTGATGACAAAGCCGGTGTCGCCGAAATCATGGAGGCTGTACGCCAATGGGTGCTGCACCCGGAATGGCCTCATGGTCCCTTGGTGTTTTTGTTCACAGTGGACGAAGAAATCGGTCGTGGGGTTGACCATTTGGATTTGGCATCGCTGGGAGCCGATTGGGCCTATACCTTGGATGGGGAGGAAAGGGGGGATATCGAAGACGAAACCTTCTCGGCGGACAGCCTGACGTTGACCATTCATGGGGTCTCGGCTCATCCGGGATTCGCCAAAGACCGTCTGGTCAATGCCCTCAAAATCGCAGGTTGCATTTTGGCGGAGGCCGCCAACGATTCAGCAGCCCCGGAACATACCGAGGACCGGCAAGGTTTTGTGCATCCCGTTTCGATCAGTGGCCAGGCCGAACGTTGTCAAATTCAATGGATTCTCCGG
>RFPG01000196.1 GCA_009926245.1 Sphingobacteriia bacterium
AGGTCTCGGCACCGCCCAAGGGAGGTTGCCAAAGGCGCATCCGGTCCGCCTCCGATACGGCCTTGAGCCGCCGATCCAGGTCTTCAAAATTGCGGAGGTAGCGTTGAACCTTGGCTTCGTTTTTGGAGGTGATATCGGCCCGGCACAATTCCATCAAATCATCGATGTCTTCGCCCACCTCAAAAAGCAAACGCCGCATGGCTGAATCGCTGACTTTGTTTTTGGTTAAGGCAATAGGCCGGAGGTGCAGGCGGACCAGGTTCTGGACCTTTTGCATGGTATGATCCAGGGGTAATTTGAAATGCCGAAAAATGCGGGGAACCATGCGGGCTCCCAATTCTTCGTGTCCATGAAAGGTCCAACCGTGCTCGGGGTCGAATTTTTGGGTTTGGGGTTTGGCAATATCGTGCAGCAAGGCCGCCCATCGCAGCCACAGGTCCTCGGATCGTAACACCAGATTTTCGACCACCTGGAGGGTATGGTAAAAATTGTCTTTATGGCCTTGACCATTAATCACCTTGACCCCCTGCATCCGAGTAAGTTCCGGAAAAATGAGGGCCAGGATTCCGGCATCAAAAAGCAGCCCCAGGCCTTTGGCCGGCCGCTGACTGAGCAGGATTTTGTTGAACTCATCGGTAATCCGCTCCATGGAAACAATGCGAATACGCTCCGCTTCGCGGCCCATGGCTTGAAGGGTTTCGGGGTCCAGTTCAAATCCCAATTGAGCCGCAAAACGGGCGGCCCGTAGCATACGCAGCGGGTCGTCCGAAAAAGTGAGCGTCGGTTCCAAGGGGGTGACCAATCGTCGGGCCTCCAAATCGCGGATGCCGTTGTAGTTATCAATCCAGCGCCCGTATTGGGGGTACAATTCAAAGGCCAAAGCGTTGATGCTAAAATCGCGACGGGCCAAATCATCCTCCAGCGTTCCTGCAGTCACCAGGGGTTTGCGGCTATCGCGGTCGTAGGATTCTTTGCGGGCTCCCACCACTTCAAACTGAAGGCCGCTGTGATGAACCATGGCCGTTCCAAAATTTTTGAAAGCGTGCACCTTGGGCCGGCCGGGTAGGTTGGCAGCCCAGGCCTCTGCAAAATCCGGACCCGAACCCAAGACCAGCAGGTCGATGTCCTTGACCGGACGATGCAAAAGGGCGTCTCGTAACACACCGCCGACTAGATAACAAGCGGTTTGGGTTTGCTCCGCCGTTTCGATGGCAATGTCCAAGGCCTCAAGGCCAAGAATTTCTTCGATTCCTACCAAACGCACGGTGCTGATTTCTGGGGGGCTGATTTCTGGGGGAAGGGTGTCAAGGCTTGGGGAGCAATCCTCAAAGTTAAGGTTTGATTTGATAGATACCCGATACACCGGTGACTTGGGGTCGGGTCTTGGGGTTCAGAAAAGCCGGGGTGAGGCGAGTGACCCGATGGGTCGGAATTTCTCGGAGGGCCTTGACCTTGAAGCCCCGTTCTTGGAGCGTGCGGATGCAAGAACGTCCGCTGTAAACCAAATAAGTTTGACCGACTTGGAGGGAGTCTGGGTTCAACGTTGGCACAATTCGACGGGTGTAAAAATGCAAGGCGTGAACGGATTCATCGTCGCAATCCCAGCGCCATAAAACCGGGGCAAGGCCCTTTTGGTTGGCCCAGCGTCCCAACTGCGATGAGCCTTGGTAAGTCATCAAAACCGGCCAAGCCAACCCGTTGAGGAGAATCAACAAGAGCAGCATGCCCCCGCTGGCCCAGCCCAGGGTCGCCTTGCCATCGAGGGCGGGTAGCTTGGAGCGCAGGAGCCAGGCCAGCAGGCCCAGAACCAGAACCAGCAGGATCGCCAATGGAAAGGTACCCATGGCAAAATCGCTTAGAAGGAGACCGCCCCCCAAAAGCAAGGCCGTTGCTCCGATCAGGGGCCGCGACCAAGACAGGCGTCGGTCTTCGTCCAACCACCACCGCACCAAGAGGAGGCTTTGAAAAGGCCACAAAATGTAGACATAGTGCGGTAGCTGAAAACGACTTAGGCTGAGGCCCAAGGCCAAAAGCGCCCAAGCGGTCAGCGCCTGTCGCACGGTTTCGCTGTTCCAATTTCGGTATCGCAAAGCATGCCAAAGGGCCGCGGGTAACATCAACGACCATGGGGCGTAGGACCAAAGAAGATTGTGAAAAACAAAGGTGGGATCGGCCCGCTGGGCCCAAGGATTTTCCCCGCTGATCCGGCCAAAGTTCTGGGTCCATAAATAGTAACGAACCCCTTTGTGCCAGCCCCATTGCTCCCAAAGAGCCCCCAGCCATGGCAGCAGAAGGAGAATCATCCAAAGCAGTCCCCACCAAAAAGCCGGACGCCGTAGCAGGGTGTAGCGGTTGCTCCACAACGCATCCCCACCATGAACGGCCACCAGGGCCATCAAGGCCAAGGGCCCTTTGGCGAGCATGCCCAATGCCGTGAACCCAAAGGCCGCCAGGGCATGCAATGCCCGGTTGTTCTGCTTCCAGACCTGGGCCTGCCAACCGGCCAAGGTCACCAAGGCCACCAACAGGGTGTCGGTGCGCACATCCTGGAGCATTAACCCGGTCCCCAGGTTAACACCGTAGAAAAGACGAGCCGGCCACAAGGCCCGGGGTCCCATCAAGGTCGCCGCCCATCGTCCAATGGCCCAGATCCCCACCAACCCCATCAGCACCGAAAAAAGCTTGGCTCCGGCAGCCGTCGAACCCAACAAGCGGGTTCCCAAGGCTGCGCACCAAAAAACCAAGGGAGGCTTATCGGGGTAGCCCTTGGATTGGTACAGCGCACCGTGCTCGTGCAGGGCCATCCAAGGCGAACCCATGTTCATTTCCTGGCCCATGGACGCGTATTGGGCCGCGTCGACTTCCATGAGATCCACCCGCAGTCCCGCCACGACGGCCACCACCGCCAAGACAGCCAAGAGCCATCCGCCCAAGGTCCAAGTCGTTTGGTTTAGCGATCCCAAAGGTTGTATTTCAAAATACAATAGATGGCCCTAAAGCCGTCTTTCCAATTGATTTTCTTGCCCTCATCGTAGGTGCGGCCGTAATACGAAATGCCGACCTCGTAGAGTCGTATGCCGGGGACCCTGGACAATCGGGCGGTGATTTCGGGTTCAAAACCAAAGCGGTTTTCTTTCAAGGTCAAACCCTGAGCAATGGGGGTTCGAATCATTTTGTAACAAGTCTCCATATCCGTCAAGTTGAGGTTGGTCAGACCGTTGCTCAAAAACGTGAGAAATTTGTTTCCTATCGTATGCCAAAAGAAGAGGATCCGGTGGGGGTTGCCTCCCATAAAGCGCGATCCGTAGACGGCATCGGCCCTCCCGTTTTGGAGGGGGGCCAGCAGCAAGGCAAATTCCTTGGGATCGTATTCGAGGTCCGCATCCTGGACCACAACGTACGAGAGGGATGCCATGGCCAAGCCGGTTCGCAGGGCATGTCCCTTGCCTTGGTTACGGTCCAAATGCCGTATCCTGAGGGGGCGATGGGGGTGCTGGGCCCGGTATTCGTCCAAGAGG
>RFPG01000197.1 GCA_009926245.1 Sphingobacteriia bacterium
TGCCTGAAGGAATGAACCTGGGTCGGCTACATTTTGACCAGCAATATCATATGCTGTACCATGATCTGGTGAAGTACGAATAACGGGTAAGCCTGCTGTGAAGTTTACACCAGAGTCAAACGCAATGTATTTGAAAGGAATTAATCCTTGGTCATGGTACATCCCTAAAACGCCATCAAATTCCTTGAATTGCGCTTTTCCGAAGAATCCATCCGCTGGATAAGGACCAAAAACCAGGTTTCCTTTCGACCTAAATTCATCCACAACCGGTTGAATAATTTCCAATTCCTCTTGAATACGCTCCCCCAAGGCCGTGATCGGCAAATGCAGGAGCTTCATCAGCATAATTTGCTGAGGAGAAAGCTGCGATTGCTGCTTGAGTTTGAGGCTGAGTCGGGATTTCGAAGTCATTCGCTTCATCAAAGGTACATAGGCTATTTTTGATGTTTCAAATTTGGGGCATCTTATGAAAACGCAAGCGATAGGAGACCTGGCCCAATGGGTGGGTCGGTCGGTAGAACTGCAGGGCTGGGTCATGGCCCGTCGGTCCAGCAAAGACCTGTCTTTCTGGTCATGCGCGATGGAAGCGGGCTCTGCCAATGCGTTGCCGACCGCAGCACGCTGGGCGATGCGATGTACGAGGAAGCCGAAGCCCTCACCCAGGAAAGCGCCTTCGTTTGCCGCGGCGAAGTGGTCGCCGACCCCCGCCAAATCGGAGGGCACGAAGTCCGGCTCAGCGAAATCCGCACCCTGCACCTCAGCAAGGATTACCCCATCACCCCCAAAGAACACGGCGTGGACTTCCTCATGGACCACCGCCACCTTTGGCTCCGCTCCAAAAGGCAATGGGCCATTATGCGCATCCGCAACACCCTGATCATGGCCATTCACCGCTTTTTTCAGGACCGCGGTTTTGTCCAAATGGACGCCCCCATTTTTACGGACAACGCCTGCGAAGGGACCTCCACCCTCTTTGCCACCGACTTCTACGGACACCCCGCCTACCTCAGCCAGAGCGGACAGCTTTACGGCGAGGCCATGGCCATGGCCATGGGCAAAATCTACACCTTTGGACCCACGTTCCGGGCCGAAAAATCCAAGACCCGCCGACACCTCTCGGAATTCTGGATGATCGAACCCGAGATGGCCTTTTGCGATTTGCGCCAAAACATGGACCTCATCGAGGAATTTCTCCGCGATGTGGTGAGCGCCGTCCTGGAACGCAACCGCCTCGAACTGGAACTGATTGAGCGACCCATCGAGCCTTTGCAGAAAGTCACCCAACCCTTTGTGCGCATCCCCTACGAAGAAGCCGTTCAGATCATCCGCGGCGAACGCCTGGTGAACGGGCAATCCGCCCTGGATGTGTTACGGGAGGACCTGGCCCAGGTGCGCCGCAGCATCGAAGAAACCCGAACCGAGATCAGCGAACGCGAAGCCAAGCTGGCCCAACCCGGTCTCAAGAAAGGCGAAATCGGCCATCATCAGGCCCAACTACAAGCCGCCCGCCAACGCCTGGACACGGCCGAAGAACAAGAACGCAACATCCCCCAATGGATCGCCAGCGCCTCCAGCTTTGAGGCCGGCAACGACTTTGGCGGATCCGACGAAACGGTTTTGACCCGACTCTTCGAAACCCCCATCATGGTGTACAACTGGCCGCACGAAGTCAAGGCCTTTTACATGAAGCGCGACGAAAACGACCCCCGCTGGGCCAAAGGCGTCGATGTCCTGGCCCCCGAAGGCTACGGTGAAATCGTCGGCGGCGGCGAGCGCGAGACCAACCTCGAATGGCTGGTGGACAAAATCCACGAACACCAATTGCCCATGGAAGCCTTTGAATGGTATTTGGATCTGCGGCGCTACGGCTCCGTTCCCCATTCCGGCTTTGGCCTGGGCTTGGAACGCCTGGTCGCCTGGGTTTGCAAATTACCCCACGTCCGCGAAACCATTCCTTTCCCCCGCATGTACGGCCGCATTGCCCCGTAACCAACCAACCTATGACCCCCGAAGAACAATTCAAAAACCTGATCGGCCACGCCAAAGAGTACGGCTTTGTGTTTCAATCCAGCGAAATCTACGACGGGTTGTCGGCGGTCTACGATTATGGACAAAACGGGGTCATCCTCAAGAACCGCCTGCGCGAATATTGGTGGCGGGCCATGGTCCAGCTCAACGATAACATTGTCGGCCTGGACTCCGCGATTTTTATGCACCCCACCGTTTGGAAAGCCTCCGGCCACGTGGACGCCTTCAACGACCCGTTGATTGATAACAAAGATTCCAAAAAACGCTACCGCGCCGATGTTCTGGTCGAAGAAGCCATCGCCAAGCAGGAAGCCAAAATCCAAAAGGAGGTTGACAAAGGCCGCGCCAAATGGGGTGAAAGCTTTGACGAAGTTCAGTTCAAAGAAACCAACCCCAACGTGGCCCGCATCCAGGCCAAGATCAACGATACCGAAGAGCGCCTTCGCCTTTCCCTCGAAAACGCCGATTTCAAGGCCCTGCAGCAATTGATACTGGACTTGGAAATCGTCTGCCCCATCAGCGGAACCCGCAACTGGACCGATGTGCGACAGTTTAACCTGATGTTCTCCACCGAAATGGGCGCCGTATCCGGCGAAGGCGGAACCCTGTACCTGCGGCCCGAAACCGCCCAGGGCATTTTTGTGAACTTCCTCCATGTCCAAAAGAGCGGCCGCATGAAAATCCCCTTTGGGATTGCCCAGACCGGCAAAGCCTTTCGCAACGAAATCGTCGCCCGGCAATTCATCTTCCGGATGCGGGAATTTGAGCAAATGGAGATGCAATACTTCGTGGCCCCCGGCACCGAATTGGAATGGTACGCCACCTGGAAAGCCAAACGCCTGGCCTGGCATCATTCCCTGGGACTAGGCGCAGACAAGTACCGCTTCCACGACCACCTGAAACTTGCGCATTACGCGAATGCCGCCTGCGATATCGAATACCGCTTTCCGTTTGGCTTCAAAGAATTGGAAGGCATTCATTCCCGCACGGATTTTGACCTGACCCGCCACGAACAATTTTCGGGCCGCAAGCTGCGCTATTTCGACACCGAATCCGAGGCATCTTATGTGCCTTATGTTATCGAAACCTCCATTGGTCTGGACCGCCTCTTCCTCGCCACCCTGGCCGCCGCCTACACCGAAGAAAAACTCGAAGACGGTAGCGAACGCGTCGTGCTCCGATTACCCGCCTTCGTCGCCCCGGTTCAAGTGGCCCTGCTGCCCCTGATCAAAAAGGACGGTCTCCCCGAATTGGCCCGCCAAATCCAGAACAGTCTTCGATTCCGTTTCCTCACCCAATACGACGAAAAAGACTCCATCGGCAAGCGCTACCGCCGTCAGGACGCCCTGGGCACCCCCGTTTGCTTGACCATCGACCACCAATCCCTGGAGGACCACTGCGTCACCCTGCGCCACCGCGACAGCATGCAGCAGGAACGCATCCCCATCGCCCAAATCCACGC
>RFPG01000198.1 GCA_009926245.1 Sphingobacteriia bacterium
ACCACTTGGTCCGATACCATGGTTATCAATAATGATGTGGCTGTTAATTCGGCTACACCTGCTTCTAATACGACCGCTTCCTATGCAGCAGGTGGTCCCGGCATCAAGACCTACAATGTCTCTCAGTACATTGGTGGTCACGATAGCATCAAGATTGCCTTCTTGTTCAACGGAGACTATTACTTCTGGCAATTGGATGATATTCGTCTGAATACCATCCCCGGAAATGATCTGTCCATCGTCAGTACGGTGATTCAGCCTGATACCTCGAGGGATCGCTTCCTTGAAACCCATCGTTTGACGGAAGTCAACAAGACCCACAATCGTTTTCAGGCCCGCGTTCGCAACTTGGGTGTGTTCCCAGCAACGGGTGTTGTTCTGACCGTAAATGTGAAAGATTCCTTGGGTAATCCATTGTTCTCTGGAACCTCTGTTCCAACCAACATCGCCCCGTTCACTGATTCTGTTATTTCCATTTCCACCCTTTACACACCGACGGTTAAAGTATTCACCTATTGCGATTACACAGCCTATGCTACGGGTGTTTCTGATGAGGATTCATCCAACAACGTTGCTCGTCGCCAGTTAGAACTCACCGATACCATCTTTGGCACAGCGCAAACGCTTCCCACCGCTCAAGGCACCTTGGGTACGGCCTCCTTTACGGGAGCTACGGATCTTCCTATTGCCAACATGATCGAAATCGTTAGCCAGGATACAGTGATGAGCGCTTCATTCCGTGTTTTTCAAGGTGTTTCAGGTGCTGCTGCAACTGGGCCCGTCGGTAGCAACATTTATTTTACTATTGAAGGAAACGATACCGCCTCTGCGAATGCAGGTCTCCCAGGAGGTTTGGCCTATGTTTTGATGGAAACCGATTTGTACACCGTGACCCAAGCCGATTACGATCGCGGCTGGATCACCGTAAACTTCCCATCAACCATTGGTGGTTCACCCCAGAATTTAATTTTGGCACCTGGTCAATATTGGTTGGTTGCGCGTTTGTTCTCCAACGCTGGTCAGAACCATATCCGTATTTTGGATGACCAATCGATTACACAGCCCTGGTATACCTCTGTTATCAATGTGAGCAATACGTGGTACAGCAACGGAAACAATTTCCGTATGCCTTTGAACCTCCGTTCTGGTTACACCCCTCCTCCGTGCCAGGCTTCTTCGGCTTTGTCGGTTAACAGTGTTTCGAACACGGGAGCCAGCCTTGGTTGGACAGCCGTTTCTGGAGCAACCTCCTACGAAATCAAGGTACAAGCTGCTGGTTTGGGAACTCCTACTGGATCGGGTACCATTGTTTCCACCAATAGCTTTAATGCTGCTGGTTTGAGCCCAAACACATCCTACGAGTACTATGTCCGCACGAATTGTGCCGGTGGTTTGTTCAGTTCTTGGGCCGGTCCTTCGACCTTCCTAACCAATTGCAACAGTGTAAGCATTCCCCTCCTGGAGAATTTCGAGCCTGCTTCATCGACTCGTGGTTGCTGGAGGAGCGTAGGAGCCTGGCGTTTGGCCAACGGTGTTTCCAATAACACGGTATCTCCCAATGATTCTGTTTCGATGTACTTTGATTTCTATAACACTCCCAAGAATACCGGTGGGTTCTCCTTGTACACCCCGCAATTCGCTCCAGTGCCATCAGGCACCGCGTTGAAGTTTGCCTATGCACACGCTACGTATTCCAATACCGATACCGACCGTGTTGTGATTTTGACAACCACGAACGATTCAACTTGGGTGACCTTGGATACTTTGGTTGGTGGACCGAACGGTTCCATGACCACAGCGCCTAATTCTCAGGGTCCTTTTGTTCCTACGGCTTCACAGTGGGGTGCCAAGACCTATACCTTGCCAGTTGGAACCATCAAGGTTCGTTTCCAGGCTCGTTCAGACTATGGTAACAATGCGTTCTTCGACAACATTGAAATCGGATCGACCGCGACCCTTGCTGGTTTGCTCCGTTACAACAACACCGCTGCAACAGGCTTGACCAACAGCGATGTTCGTCTCTTGTCGGGTACCTCCCAAATTGCTGCAGCTGTTACAGGTACCGGTGGTGCTTATACCATCAACGCCATTCCTGCCGGTTCTTACACCGTTACCGCTGCCACGACCAAGCCTTGGGGTGGTGTGAACGGTGCAGATGCCTTGACCATCAACCGCCACTTCTCTGGTGCGGTGCCTTTGGTAGGTCTGCGCCTCAAAGCTGGTGATGTTAACAACAACGTGGCCGTCAATTCACAGGACGCCTTGTTGGTAAGCCGTCGTTTCTCAGGTATCACTTCCACCTTCACGGCTGGTAACTGGTGTTTCGAGTCGCTGCCTGTGAATATCACCGCCGGTACCGTGACACAAAACCTCCTCGGACTCTGCTTTGGTGACGTGAACGGTTCCTACAGCGGGATCCCCGTGCGCTCCAATGCCCCGGTTGTCCTTCTTGAAAATGGCGTAGCCCATGTAGAAGGTGGTGAAATCGTGTTGCCAGTGACTGCCGGTAAGGCCATGGAAATTGGCGCGTCTTCTTTGGTATTCGAATTGCCTGCTGGTTTGGAGGTATTGAATGTCGAGAACGCACTGCCTGGTTCTGACTTCCTCTACAATGTCGTCAATGGACAGCTTCGTTCGGTTTGGCATCATTTGGAAGGCGCTCGTTTGGCCGAAGGGGATGTCTTGATGACCATTCGTGCTCGCGCGAACGGTACGGTAAGTTCCAACCTCACGGCAACCGAAGAGTGCGAACTCTCCACCCTTTGGGCCGAGGCCATCGATGGCGCAAGCCTTCGTATCCCTGCCTTGGTTGCTAAAGGACAGGATTTGGGTCTCGCTGCCTACCCCAACCCTGCCCAAGACCAAAGCATGGTTCGCTTTAACCTGAATTCAAACGCTTCCGTATCCGTCAAATTGACAGATGCAATGGGCCGCGTTGTCCTGGAGCAGGTTTTGGCCAATCGTCCAGCGGGACGCCAGGAGATTTCTTTGGATACCAAAGGAATTTCAAACGGTGTTTACAACCTCGTTCTGACATCGGACCTGAACGGTCAAACCAAGGTTGAAACCTTGAAGTTGCAGGTTCGCCACTAAGTTTGAGCGTACCATTTTAGTTGAACGGCCGGGCCCCAAAGCCCGGCCGTTTTTGTATTAATTTTGGGTGAAAGGGAGGTAAAACTTGGATTAATCTCCCTTTTT
Source organism: Sphingobacteriia bacterium (assembly GCA_009926245.1). GTDB lineage: Bacteria > Bacteroidota > Bacteroidia > UBA7662 > UBA7662 > SYHX01. The sequence goes on from RFPG01000198.1 coordinate 3,199, forward strand.
GTCTAGTTTTAAGCCTAAATACACCTTTTTAATCAAAAACCAAACCATGCGTCAAATATCTTCCTTTTTGGGTGCCCTGTTACTTGGCCTGATGCTTCAGACAAGCCTGCTCCATGCCCAAACGATTAGTACCACCTTGGGCACCGTAACAGGTGCATGCGTTGGTGACACTGTTGTCGTTCCAGTGACGGTAACGATGGCTTCTGGTATCAGTACATCGGCAATTTCCATGGCCATTGACTACGATACCACCAAACTGCGTTGTATTAGTTCGGTG
>RFPG01000199.1 GCA_009926245.1 Sphingobacteriia bacterium
TCGATTTTGAGCATACCAGATTAATGAGGACGGCAAAGATATCAGGATTCTTTGAATAATTGCCTCGCAATTACCAATTTTTGGATTTCACTGGTTCCTTCGCCAATGGTGCAGAGCTTGGAATCGCGGTAATATTTCTCCACCGGAAAATCCTTGGTGTACCCATAACCCCCAAAAATCTGCACCGCTTCGGTCGAAGCCCGCACCGCCACTTCGGATGCATAGTATTTGGCCATGGCCGAAACCTTGGTCACCGGCTGCCCGGCGTTTTTGAGTGCCACCGCCTGCATTGTCAACAAGTGGGCGGCCTCAATTTCGGTAGCCATATCGGCCAATTTGAAGGAAATGCCCTGGAATTCGGCAATAGGCTTCCCGAATTGCTGACGTTCTCCGGCATAGCGGGTCGCAGCTTCCAAGGCCCCACGAGCAATCCCTAACGACAAAGCGGCAATGCTGATGCGCCCCCCGTCCAAGATTTTCATGGCCTGAATAAAGCCATCGCCCACCTGACCCAAGAGATTCTCTTTGGGGACTCGGCAATTTTGAAAGATCATTTCGGTGGTCTCCGAGCAACGCATTCCTAATTTGTTTTCCTTCCTCCCCTGCAGCCATCCTTCCGTACCGCGTTCCACAACCACCGCGGATATACCGTGGGAATCCAAGAGATCCCCGGTCCGTACCATGACCACCGCCACCTCGGCCGAATTCCCATGGGTTATCCAGCATTTGGCGCCGTTGAGCACCCAATGATCGCCCCCATCCACTGCCGTCGTCAGCATCCGAAGGGCATCCGATCCAGTATTGGGCTCGGTGAGGCCCCAGGCCCCCAGCCATTCCCCACTCGCCAATCGAGGCAGCCAGCGTTTCTTTTGTTCCTCGTTACCAAATTGCAAAATATGCCCGGTGCACAACGAATTATGGGCCGCCATGGACAAACCAATGGAGGGATCAACCTTGGTCAATTGGACAATGGCCTCGACGTATTCCTCGTAACCCAGTCCCGCCCCACCGTAGGCTTCGGGTACCAGGACCCCCAACAATCCCAATGCACCCATTTGACCAAAGAGTTCCCTTGGGAAATGCTGACGTTCATCCCAATCCATAGCGTGAGGACGGATATTTCGTTCGGCAAATTCTCGAACCGATTCGCTAATCAAACGGGTGTTTTCTGAAACATTAAAATCCATGCTCAAAGGTAGAAAGAAATCCCAAGCTATCGGGCCAAATAAGGGGCCAAGCGATACCGATCCAGGGAATCCAAAGCCAGAATCCCCAAGACGTCCACCCCCCTCGTATAAGGTCCGTGTTGGCGACGATAAGCTACTATTTTCTTAGCCAGATTCCAACCCACATAGGGATGGTCTGCCAGGCCTTCCAAATCCAATCCGTTAACATCCAAAGGCTTCACGAAACCTGTATCCAGGGTGAGGTACTTTAACACAACTTCGTAGGTGAGGCTATCCATTCCGTAGACCTCCAGCAATTGTTCGGTCCTCAAAAAACCACCCAAACGCTGACGGTAATCCACGATCCTACGAGAAGTCGCCGCACCAATACCGCGAATACGCCGCAATTCCAGGGTATCCGCGCGGTTCAACTCCAACCGCTGGCCAGGGCGAAGTTTCACAATCCGAAGGCTATCTCCCTTCCATCCCCCGGATCTCCAAGCAGCCTCCTTTTTCCTTAGGTCATGGATGGAGGCGAGGAGCGCAGGATCTGTGCTTTCCACGGGGACTAATTGAGGCGTTAATAACCCACGCAACCAGGGTATCACCAAGATGAACAGGGAAATCCCTGCCAAACCCAAGGACTCACCTCGACTCATGGTCCACCAATCCCGCATCCTAAAATCCGGCTTAAATCATGGATTCTCTGATTCTTCGGGCTGCACAGGTGATCGAAGCACCTTTAGCAGGAAATAAAGGGTAAAGAAGGTGACGGTTCCCTGGGCTAGGAGCATGGTTATCAAGGCAGGCGTTGACATGTAAATAGGATCAAAATTGGAGGATGAATCGGAGGGATTATTTGTTGACTTTGCCTTGTCCAGCGTTCAAAACACGACGCCTGTAGGCCACATAAACTGCGTAAGCAATGCCGGCATACAATGCCAATAGCAACATTCGGGCTCCAACGATGTAGGCATTGCCCGGATTCTGAATTTTGGAAACAATATCCGGTATCGAGGCCAACAAGACCGCAAAGAGGATGGCCGGCGTTATGTATTGAATCACCCATCGAAAGAAAACAGGAATACGCATATCGGCCCCTTCGTTAATTTCTTTCCAACCACGATCCATTCCAAAAACCCAAGCAAACAAAATGACTTCAAAAAAGGCAAATACCACCAGACTCACCGTACCGGCCCAATAATCGTATTCATCAAAAACACCTTCGTTAAAGAAGAAAACCGTCGGTGCCCCTAGGACCAGGACTATGAGTCCAAAGGCCCAGGCAGATTGCCCGCGTTTCCACCCAAATTCATCCCGCAAAAAGGCCATCACGGGAGTCCCCATGGCCAACGAAGAGGTAATGCCCGCAAAGAAGAGCAATCCAAACCAGCAAATACCGGCGATAGCCCCCATCAAGGGCCCCCACTGGGTGAATAGATAGGGCAAGGTTTTGAAACCCAGGCCCAAACCACCACTTTGGGTTAATTCAACAACCCGATCAACGCCCAAGTATCCAATAGCAATAGGGATCAAGATGGATGATCCCAAAACCACTTCAACAAACTCGTTCATCCAACCGGCTGACATGGCGTTGAGGGCAATGTCTTGTTTGCTGCGGACATAGGCCGCATAACATTGAATCGAACCCATACCTACGCTCAGCGTGAAAAAGATTTGACCCGCAGCTGCCAACCACACTTTGGTATTCCAAATGCTGTCAAAATTCGGGGTCCACAGATAATTCAAACCAACGGTCCCATCCAAGATGGCCCCAAATTCCCCGGCCTTCAAGGTGATTCCTTTGTAGGCCAGGAACAAGCCAAATAGAAGGAGCAAGGGCATCCCTACCTTGGCAGCTTTTTCAACCCCTCCTGAAAGTCCCCGCGATAAAATATACGTGTTGAGAAACAGGCATAATAGCCAGAAATAAATAGCTGTACTGGAACCGCTTAAAGAAACATAGGAACCAAAATAATCAGCAACTCCTTCCTGTCCCATTCCGTTAAAACTGCCTTGGATGAACATCCAAACATAGTTGAGGGTCCAACTCTCCAGGTAACAATAATAGGCGGCAACGGCAATATTGGTAAAGATTCCAAAGACGCCGATATACTTCCAGATGGCCCGACCCGGATCCAATTCATGCAGGATAAAGGGGGTTGAGTGATTTCCCTTCTTGCCACCAAAACGCCCTGTGGCCCACTCCACCCATAACAACGGAATACCCATCAACAAGAAACAGACCAAATAAGGAATGATAAAGGCTCCTCCCCCGTTCTGTA